>CAMOOA010000125.1 GCA_946621045.1 uncultured Erysipelotrichaceae bacterium | reverse complement strand
CCTCATGGATGTTTTCAAGATAGTATTCAAAGGCAGCCGCCGCATCCGCATATTCCTTTTCCGCATAGCTCTTCCAGTCATCCTCAAGCATGGCATCAAGGGTTGCCTGACGGCGCACCGGCGCACAGACCCTGCACTCCTCCGTAACCATGCCCTTCATCCGGTTGGAGAGCCCCTGCTGTCTGCGGAAGGACAGTTCATTGACCGCAATGTTTCCGGTTTCTCCTTCCGCTACCGCTCCGGGAAGCAGGAAGGCATCCGCCTGCGCATCTTCATCGCCTTCTTCATATAAAAGCCAGAGTGCACGGTCGGAGTAGTCCAGCGGTTTGAAGTCAGTCTCGATGACAATCGTCGGTTCCGGTGTTTCCGCCGGGGCAGCCGGTTCAGCGGAGGGTTCCGGTACAGCCTCCGGTGTATTCTCCGCAGCCGCGGCGGGAGTCGGGTCGGACGGTCCGGATGTATACGGAGCGGATGCGCCGCATCCGAGAAGGAAAAGCGCACTCAGCGCACAGATCATTTGTTTCATAGTGTTAATCATACCTCTACGTGCAGAATTATACCTTATTCTTCCTTATTCTTCCGGCCGGATAACACTTTCTTTTCGTCCATGATTCTCTTTTCCTCATTTCTCACTATATTCATACGAAGGTTCACCTTCGCATCCATCAGTCCGTCCCAAACCGTATCGTTTCACACTGCAGTGTTTCATCGCCGACAATGAGCGCCTTCGGAAACGAAGCCCAGTTCAGTTCATCCATTCCCGTGATTTCATTTCGATACAGCTGCAGGGCTTCCCCGCTCATAAACCTCCGTAAAAATGCCTGCAGAACCTCTGAGAGATCCGAATCCATCACATTGCCGTACATCATGGACGCATCCCCGTTGCCAAGCAGGACCGCTGCCGCATCCGTCGTTCCGGATCCAAGCTTCTCGATCAGCGGTGTTCTGTCCCAGTACAGAAGATGTACCTTACTGCCGCCTTCCGAAAGACATCCGGCACTTCGGTACATGCAGCGGATGAGACATCGCTCCGCAAGCTCTGCCTTCGCATCCGTTCCGTCCATTGCGTCCCGGTGCAGTTCGATGTACTTCTGCGCTTCTTTCGCAATCTCACTGTCCGGAGAGCGCTGCATCTCGGATAAGACCACGGAAATGAAATCTTCATAATTCTCCCTGCCGATCAGAGAACGGTATACCTGCATTTCATTTCCCGGAATGCCGATCATAAACTCGATATCGGATGCGGCTCCTTCACGGAAGGCACCGTTGATATCCGCAGGAAGCCATTTCCCGTCACAAGTCGGCGCGCACATATTCCCCCAGAGCCTCTGTGCTGCCTTCTTCAGCGTTTCCGTGTCCAGTGACAGAAGTTCCCCCATCGATGCCGTCTCTGTTTCCTTCAGGAGACCGTTCGCAAGCGTCCGGGCTCCCTCCTTTGAGAGACAGGCAGCCTCGGGAAGACCGTTGAATACAAACGCTCTTTGAATCAGGCCCTGTGCATGTCCGCCTGCCCCCAGCAGTAACAGTGAAGTCGCCCCGGACTCAAAGCCGGCTGCCGTAATATTGTCCGGATCGCCGCCGAAGGCAGCGATGTTTTCCCGGATCCACTTCAGCGCCGCAATCTGATCAAGGAGTCCGAGATTCAGCGCGTCGGGATATGCCTCGCCTCCGGGCACTTCAGAAAAATCAATAAAGCCGAATATGCCGAGCCGGTAATTGAAGCTGACAGATACCGTATCCGGATGCGCATTAATAAAGTTATCGCCGTACAGCAGAGGATCGGCAGATCCTCCGCAGGTAAAGTCGCCGTGATGGAACAGTACAAGAACCGGCTTTTTTTCTTCCGTCTTCTGCGCACTGATACAGATGTTCAGGGTCAGACAGTCCTCACTCTGCCTGTGAAGTTTCAGGACAGAGCCCTCATGTTCCACCTGTACGGCGGAAGCGCCGAAGTATTTCGCCTCATAAACGGCATCCGAAGCCGGAAGCGGCTCGGGTGCCTTCCACCGCAGCGCACCGACCGGCGGCTTTGCGTAGGGGATTCCAAGATATACGATATTTTTCTTATATTTCTTCCCGGCATAAATGCCGTTGTTTGTCCGGACTGTAAATACCCTGTCATATTCTTCGGACAACGGCTGATTCTGCCGGTTCGTTTCCGCAATGTCCTCTTCTTTCACATCGAACATAAACCCTCTGTCTCCATCCCCGTAAAGGCTGCGGATCTTCCGGATGCGGACTGCGCGAATCAGCAGGTTCACTATAAAACCGAGAAGCGGAAGACCGATGACCCATGTGAACTGTTCCAGAAGATAATCCATCATGGACACCCCCAGCTGTGTGACTGTCATAACATGGGCAAAGAGAAAAAGGAGAACGATACAGACATACAGGCCGGTCCTCAGCTTCGGATTTTTCTGAACTTCCCTGCTGAAGGCAATCCGGTTTATGATTTCTTCCATTCCGATTCCAAGCGCAATGCTTGCCAGGACACATAAAAACTCCGGCCAGCCGAGCAGCCTGGAAAACACATCGCCGAACCCGTAGCCAAGTGCCGAAACAAAGGCAACCGCAAAGGTATCAATCGTAAATAATTTCTTCATCTGTTGTTCTTCTCTGATTTCATGTACTTCCAAGACCGGTTCCGTACTGCCGGCCTGCGAGCCTGCAATGGTGAAAAAACTGCAGCGGCAGGAAAGGGTTTCCCCTCTCCTGCCGGAGCATTTCAGTACTGTCAGTTTCTCGGCCGTTCACAGGCGTCAGTGAGATTCATTTCACTCAGCGGCTTCTTCGGTGATTTTTTCAGCGATTTCTTCCGCGACTTCCTCAGGGTATTCCTCCCACAGATACTCCATGTACGCCATCCACATTTCCTCCATCGCAAAGTAAGGCGCAGGACGTCCTTTGAAGAACGAATCCTCTTCACTCTCATCGCTCGGATTGAACGGATCATAGTGCATCTTCTGTCCGGCATAATAGACTTCTGCGGGCTGGTTGTTGCTGAAACCGTCATGCTCCGCCGTAAGCAGGTCGGTATCGAATACCAGATAGTCCGCATCCTTGCCGGCCTCGATGGAGCCCTTCTTATCTTCGATGCCGAGCTGCTTTGCGCCGTTGATGGTATATCCAAGAATCATCTCTTCAATTCCCATCCGCTCTTCCAGAGGAGGGAATATATCCTTGTAGCGGTCACCGCCTTCCATAAGCTTTGACTTTTCGGAAACGAAACGCGTCATTCCGACCTCCATGCCAAGGAAGGGGTTCCAGCTTGAAAAGTCTGCGAACACGATATTATCGCTGGACCAGGTGACCAGAGCTCCGCTGTCCCAGACAGACTTGCAGCGATAGAGCAGTTTTCCGCGTTCCTCGCCGAAGAGCCTGTTGTACACATTGATATCATCGCAATGCCACCAGGGCGTAAAGTTCGCAATCACGCCCAGAGGCGCAAAGCGGTTGAGATCTGCGGTGTCCTGAATCTGAAGATGGGCAGCGACGACCCGGACATGGAAATCGTCTCCGAGTTCTTTCCGGACCTGTTCCACCGCATCCAGCACCAGGCGAGAGGAAGCTTCTCCGACACAATGGGTATGGAAATCCAGTCCTTCCTTGTTCAGCACTTTCAGAAGCGCCACAAGCTCTTCCAGATTCATGGCAGTACATCCCAGTTCACCGGTGTCCGCATACGGCGTAACCATGGCACCGGAATGCAGCTTCAGGGTGCCGTCCATGAACAGCTTCAGGGTATGAACTTTCAGGTGTTCGGTATTATATTCCTCCCGCATGCGTTTCAGTTCTTTAATGCCTTCTTCCGCCTCCCAGGCTGCAGAAATGACATAGCAGCCATCGACATAGATGGGGAGCTTTCCCTGCTCATCCAGATGTTTAAGACGCTTGTAGACATGTTCATGGAATTCCGGATATCCCGGAATACCGGCGTCAAAAACTCCTGTCACACCGACACTGATGCAGA
>CAMOOA010000124.1 GCA_946621045.1 uncultured Erysipelotrichaceae bacterium | reverse complement strand
AAAAGAAAAACCGCAGCCTGACTGCGGTATGTTAAGCGGAGAAGGGGGGATTCGAACCCCCGCACGCTCGCACGTCTGCTGGTTTTCGAAACCAGTCCCTTCAGCCTCTTGGGTACTTCTCCGTAAGCGCCTTAACAGTATAGCACAATATCATGGTCCGCCCGCAAGCACCTTGCGCAGGTAAATTTGCTTTGGGTGGCTGATTTTACCGTAATCCGGTATAATCGGGAAGGTTAGAAAGGATTAACAGTATGAAAGCTGCATTTTCAGACTATCTGAATTCGATCGCACCGGCGGTGAAGGAACTCATTGATCTGCTGGGCGGTCATTATGATTATGTCAGCGTTCTGTCAACGGATTCCGTCGGCTTCAGCGCAATGATTTCCCAGCGCGCCAAGTCGGTATCGAATTCCACCATGTTTACGGAACGCGGCAATGTAGTGCGTGTACAGAAAAACGGACTGTACAGCGAATATGCATTCAACCGTTTTGACACCGGAAACGTAAGCGCGCTTGCGGAGGAGATCCGGGAAGCGCTCAATGCGCAGCTCGGTCTGCTTGAGGAGACCGGCGCAGAGATTTATGCGACCGATGTGCTTCCGGATGAGCCTGCGCAGGTATTTGCGGAGATGGAAACCGGTTCGATGCCGGAGGACACCGATCTTCAGAAACTGGTGGAGGAGCTGTCCGCAATCAGCGATGAGGCGGTCAGGACCTGTGACATCGCCGTTGACTGTATGGTCCGCGGCCAGTCCACCCATGTAAGCAAGATGTTCCTGACGAAAAACCGCGACATGCGTCAGAGTTATGTCTATTCCGAAGGAACGGTCGTGCCGATCGTCATGAAGGACGGAAAGAACGAGATGAGCTATGCGAGTGTTTCCGGACGCAGAGGACCCGAACTCTTTGCGGGTCTTCGCGGCAGGCTTGCGGAAGCGATAAAGGCCGCAGAGGAAGTCATTGATGCGGAACCGATCGTGCCGGGTGAGTATGAGATCATTACGTCCCCGGAAGTCTCCGGCCTGATTGCGCATGAGGCGTTCGGCCATGGCGTGGAGATGGACATGTTCGTCAAGAACCGCGCACTCGGAAAAGAGTATATCGGCAAACGTGTCGGCTCCGATCTTGTGACCATGCATGAAGGAGCGCTCTGTGCGGAGGAAGTCGCAAGCTATGCATTCGACGATGAAGGAACACCTGCCGGCGATACCGTTGAGATCAGAAACGGCATCCTGCAGACCGGCGTCTGCGATGCGCTGTCCGCGCTGCGTCTGGGCACGAAGCCGACCGGAAACGGCAAACGTCAGAGTTTTGAAAACAAGGTTTATACCCGCATGACCAATACGGTGTTTGACTCCGGGACCGATACGCTGGACGACATGATTGCCTCCGTGAAGTACGGCTATCTTCTGGAAGGCATGAAGTCCGGCATGGAAGATCCGAAGCACTGGGGTATTCAGTGCATCGTGGAACGCGGTCTTGAAATCCGGGACGGAAAGCTTACCGGAAAGGTCGTTGCGCCGATCGTCATGACCGGTTATGTGCCGGATCTTCTCGGCAGTATTTCCATGGCGAGCACAGACCGTGAGGTATTCGGTTCCGGCGCCTGCGGAAAAGGACACAAGGAATGGGTCAAGGTCAGTGACGGCGGTCCGTACCTGAAAGCGAAAGCGAGGCTGGGATAATGCTTGAGACAATTATTGAACTTCTGAAGGAAGCCGGCACCGACGGCTGGGAAGTAACCGATACAAAAACAACCGGATGGGAGTTCTATTTCATCCGTCATCAGCTGGACCAGAACCGGGTCCGCAATGTCGAACATATCAACGTCAGCGTATACAAAAAGTTTGACACCTTCCTCGGAAAGGCGAGCACGGAGATTCCGGTTTCCGCAGGCCGCGAAGAAGCAGCGGGTCTGATTGAAAAACTGTGTGCGGAAGCACTGCTGGTAAAAAATCCGGCCTATACGCTGAACATGCCTGCACAGGTGCCTGCGGAAGCACAGACAATGCCGGATGTACGGGCAATCGCGAAGGATTTTCTGAACGTGATGAACGAACTTCCGGAATCCGCGACAGCGGATATCAATTCCTACGAGCTGTTCATCAGCGCAAAGGAAGTCCGCTTCATGAACTCCAACGGCATCGATGTGACATCGGTGTATCCGTCTTCCATGGCGGAAGTGGTCGTCAATGCGCGCAACGAGAAACACGAGATTGAACTGTACCGCCTGTACCACAGCGGCAGCTGCGACAAAGAAGGCCTTAAACGGGAGATCAGCGAGACGCTGAAATACGGCACAGACCGTCTGTCGGCAGAGAATACACCGAATCTCGGCACCTGTGATGTTGTCTTCTCCACAGACGCTTCCCTGCAGATCTATGATTTCTTCATCGACCGGATGAATACCGGCATGAAATACCGCAGGCTTTCCAACTGGGAGCTTGGAAAACCGGTAGCCGGGGATGTGAAGGGCGACCGCATTACCGTAAAGGCGCTGCGCAGCCTCGAGAATTCCTCCAGCAACTCTGCCTATGATGCGGAAGGCGCACCGGTACGGGATCTTGTGCTGATCAATGACGGCGTTGCGGAGCACTGGTGGGGCTCCCGTCAGTTCTCGCAGTACATGGGCGTGGAGGATTCCTTCATTCCGGGCAACTTTGCGGCGGAAGGCGGAACCCGCAGCGCAGAGGAACTGCGTCAGGGAACCTTCCTTGAAATCGTTGAATTCTCCGACTTCCAGGTGGAAACCATGACCGGTGCGATCGCCGGCGAGATCCGTCTTGGCTACTACCACAGCAACGGCACGGTTACGGTTGTGACCGGCGGTTCGGTATCCGGCACAATGATGGATTTCATGAAGGAAATGTACATGTCCCGCGAACAGAAACAGTACAACAACATGCTGGTGCCGGCAGTGACACGTCTGAAAGGAGTGTCCATTACCGGAGCCGCAGACTGAACCCTTTGAAAGAGAACCGGATTGTATGAAACTATGATCCGGTTTTTCATACACAGATAAATCGAAAAATCGTATAATCAGAATGACAGCATGAGCTGTTCGGGATGGGAGGTATCGGTTTGATTCGCTGACAGAATTGTCGGCGGAACTGATCACAACAGTCACGAACACGAAAGTGAATCTTGCAAATCTTAAGAGAGAAGGAGAATCGACAGTAAATATGTGTCTTGCGATTGATCAGATGTGTGAGGAGGCGCGCCGGGAAGGAAGACGGGAAGTGCTGGAAGAAGTCAGAAAGGCAAACGCCGGAAGAAAAGAAGCGGAAGCCAGGCGTAAAGAAGCAGAAGCCAGGCGGAAAGAAGCAGAAGCTGAATACCGGGAACTCCGGAGAAAATGCAGCGAGCTCAGGGCACAGCTGGAAATGCTGAAGGAAACCGGGATAACCATGTGAATATACTGCAGGTGTATTGGAAGGCACCTGCTTTTTTGCGAAAATGGCAGACAGAAAAAGACAAACGCTATACGTAACCCGTTCTTTTTGATACATTAACAGGTGCGCATTATGAGTGAGATGAAGAAAAAACAGCGGTTTGAGACAAAAGGCCGCATGCTGGGATACTTTCTGAAAGGAAGCCTGAAGTGGTTTGTGCTTTCGGTTCTTTTTACGATTGCCGTAACCCTGATGGATATGATCAATCCGAAGATCATTTCCTTTACCGTGGACTCCGTCATCGGAGACAAACCGGCGGAACTGCCTGCGCCTGTGCTGAACCTGATTGAACGGATCGGCGGCACCGGGTATCTGCGGGAACATCTCGGCATCCTTGCCGGCACGGTGGTGGTTCTGGCGCTGATCCGGGCAGTCTTCCGGTATCTCTGGCGGGTATTCAATGCACGCGGTGCGGAAACCTTTGTCGAGACGACCCGGAACTCCGCATTTGAACATCTGCTTGCGCTGCCTGCCGCATGGCACAGCGAGCATCATACCGGTGATATTATCCAGCGCTGCAC
>CAMOOA010000123.1 GCA_946621045.1 uncultured Erysipelotrichaceae bacterium | reverse complement strand
TGGAGCGGGGAAGAGAAATCTTCGATCCCGAGACAAAGGCTTGGTACTGGCTGGATTCCTGCTTTGACGGCGCCAAGGCAGTCGGAAAAGAAGTCTGGATGCCGTATATTTACCAGGATGAAAAGAACTGGAAGAATGATACAAAGCGGATGAATGATACCGTACAGGCGATCAATTCGTATTCCGAAGCCGGCGGACCGACCTCCGATATGGGAGAACAGGTACGCAGGTCCATTCAGAAAGGCATCGGCAAATGGGTACGGTATGATGAGAACGGAAGGATGATGAAGGGATGGGTAACGATCAATACGCGTGAACTCATAGCTCTTTATCCGAGACAGAAGGGCAATACGTACTTCTATGACTACACAACCGGCTTAATGGCCAAGGGATGGACAACCATCGGAGGAAGACGCTACCACTTCGATGAAATCACCGGTGTGCGTGATTAATTGTTTAAATACATGATTACAGGTGATTCTGCTCGTGATCACCTGTACCGGGACTCTTTCGCAAGAACGGAAGGGTCTTTTATATTGTTCTGTTCTACGCAGGCACGGATCCGGAAATGATAGGCAGGTGTTCCGCCTTCCTTACAGACCCGCATCAGATAGCCGGTCGTATCACTGAGGAAGGACAGATGATTCGCCTTTGCGTAATTCATCATCGGCACAAGGTCCGTGAGAGGAATGTTATGGAAATCATGAAGCACCAGCTGCTGGGTGATATTCATCCCGTTGGGAATGATGACCGCATCCTTCGGTACCGCAAAGGAATGCTCATCCAGGATATACCGGTAGGTTCCCATTCCGACCTGAATCGGAATCATCCGGTCATCCAGAGGACCGTTGAGCACTTCCTTCGGAATCAGTACGGTCGGCGTCATACTGAAATACAGCTCCCGGAACCGGTCGGAACGGTTGGTCAGGGAATAGATATCGATCTTGTCATCGATGGACTGAACCATGACAGCACGGTTTGCGCCGCTCGACATGGTTTCCGTAATATGCCGGGTTTCGAGGTCAATAAAGCGCATGGCAAGCTCCATTGAGGTGATCTCACGCCGGATATATTCCTTTTTCTCTTCCAGAATTCCAAGCAGGTCATTGGAATCATCGGAGAAGAAGAACTCATGGATCTGGTCCATGGACATGGTATAGCCGCGCAGCTTGCGCACCCAGAACAGGGAAATCAGATCCTGCTTGGAGTAGTCGTAGTAGCCGTTGGGACGCTTTGCGGGATGGAGATAACCGGCTTTCCGGTAGCTGCGGATAGTTTCAATGTGCACGCCGGTGATGTCTGAGAGCTGTTTGATATTCACGTGAAAAATTCCTCTTTTTTAATAAGTAAAATAATTAACAGAATGCATTGACCCTGTATCTGATACAGAGTTTATAACTGGATTATAAAGGAAGGAAAGAAAATGAAAAAGAACAACTTGGGCCTGATCGGCCTGTTCTGTCTGTCCGCAATGCTGGGGCTTGCCAACTGCACGCCTTCCGGAACTGCGTCCGGCGGGGAAGGAAAGTTCACAGCCGGAACCTACACAGGCAGCGCAGCCGGAAAGAACGGCGATGTCACGGTTGAAGTAACACTCACTTCCGATGCAATCAAGGAAGTAAAGGTTACTGACCATGCGGAAACTCCGGGCATTTCCGATCCGGCACTTGAAGCAGTACCCGGCGCAATCGTTGAGGCGCAGTCGCTCAGTGTCGACACGGTATCCGGCGCAACCATTACCTCGCAGGCAATCATTGATGCAACAAAGGCAGCTCTGGAGTCCGCAGGTGTGGATGTAAGCACACTCGGAAACGGCGAGGCAGCCGCAGCGCCGGCAGAAAACGCTGCACTGACCTTTACGGCAGGCACCTATACCGGCACATCCAACGGTTATAACGGACCGGTAAAGGTCGATGTCACATTCAGTGACAGCGCGGTTACAGCCGTTGAGGTTGCGGAGTCCGTTGAGACAGACCATGTCGGAACCGTTGCCTACGATATCCTGATTCCGGAAATCATTGAGGCAAACGGAAGCGGCGTTGACGTTGTCTCCGGCGCAACCTTCACATCCCTCGCACTCAAGAACGCAGTCGCGGATGCGGCGGAACAGGCTTCCGCTTCGGATCTTGACGCATTCAAGAAGAACAAGGTTACCCATACACCGGATGAACCGATCGATGATACCTTCGATGTGGTCGTTGTCGGTGCCGGCGGAGCCGGTATGGCCGCAGCTGCGCAGGCTGCCCAGGACGGCAATACCGTATGCGTGATCGAAAAGAACGCCGAGATCGGCGGAAACACCCTCGTATCCGGCGGTCAGTATCAGTCGGTCATGCCGTATCTGGTATGGGATCCGGCAGATCCTGACGCCACAACCGGTGTCGGATTTGACGGCAACACCTACAACAAGGTCGTTGAAAGCATCAATACGCTGGATGAGCTCCGTCTGATCGCAAACTGGTCGGAAGAACCGTTTGATGAGGCATATTACAAGGACCATGAGTTTGTCGCAGGCGATACCGCAGAGCTGTCCAAGCACGGCGTACATGCAGAATACCTGCAGACACTGAAGGACCTCAAGGCAGAGATCAATGAGTATCTTGCATGGGCTGACAAGAAGATCGCGGCCGGCGCAAATGAAGTCACGCTGTTCTCCACTGTCAACCTGCATATCTTCCAGACATATTACGGCGGACTGCGTCCGACCGCAGACATGTCCGAGTGGATGTACGGCGATTATGACCTCGTCAGCCAGTTCATCAAGGACGGCCAGGATCTGAAGCCGTGGCTTGAGGAACAGGGTGCGAAGTTCATCGAAGACACCCAGCCGACACTGATCGGTGCGCTCTGGTATCGTGAAAACGAATTTGCCGGTGCGGAAATCGACGGTGTGGAATATCCGGGCCGCTGGGGAACCTACTTCATGGCTCCGCTCAACACCCTGACCAAGACAAGTCCCACCGCAAAGGACAACGCAGTGCTGCTCAGAACCAACGCGGAAAACCTGATCGTTGAGGGCGGCAGAGTGACCGGCGTCACCGGCACCCAGTTCGACGGAACTCCGGTTACTGTTCATGCGAACAAGGGCGTCATTCTTGCGACAGGCGGCTTTGCGGCGAACATCGACAAGGTTCTCGAGTACAACGAGTACTGGGACAGCGAATATCTCACAAAGAACACCAAGACAACCAACCGTTCCTCTCTGATGGGCGACGGTATCACAATGGGTGAGGAAGTCGGCGCGGCTACGACCGGCATGAACTTCACACAGCTGATGCCGATCTCCTGGGTCGACAACGGAAACCTCGCATTCGGCGCAGGAAACTACGCAGTATGGATCAACCCGACAACCGGCAAGCGTTTCGTTGATGAAACCTCCGAGCGTGACGTTCTGTCTCTGGCAGAGTTCCGCAACGGTATGGAAGTCAACGGCACAAAGGGTGTCTTCGTGGAGATCTACAACAAGGAACAGGCACTTCCGGCACCGATGCAGCTGGCGGAAGGCGACTATGAAGGACGCTACTACCGCACCAACATCGCAGGTCTTGCAGATCTCTTCAAGAAGATCGGCGTCGAAGCAGATCCGGAAGTGGTCCGTCAGACCATCGAGGAATATGATGCGGCTGTCATGGCAGGCGCTGCCATTGACGAGTACCCGGATGTCAAGAAGACCAATGCGAACCGTACCATCGGCAACTGCGAAAAGGACGAGAACGGAAAGTATCTCCCGGATACCTACGATCTTGACGGCGCAGAGCTGACGGTCCGTCTCATGGCTCCGTCCACCCATCACACGATGGGCGGCCTCAAGGTCGATGTTGACCGTCACGTGCTGAACACCGAGGGTGAAATCATCCCGGGTCTCTATGCGGCAGGTGAGGTCACCGGCGGCATCCACGGCGGCAACCGTCTCGGCGGAAATGCGATCGTTGAAATCTTTGTCTCCGGACGTACTGCCGCAAAAGCGGTAACCGCAGACAACTGATTGAAAAGAAACAACAC
>CAMOOA010000122.1 GCA_946621045.1 uncultured Erysipelotrichaceae bacterium | reverse complement strand
TCACGCAGTTTCATATACAGGGCATCGTGCACAATGCGGTGTTCCAGTTCATGCGTGTGAAAGATCCATTCCGATACGACATTACAGGCAGCGGTATATGTCCTGACGGTATCCAGCAGTAACTGCATATCGGAATCGGAAACGATGAGTTTGACTTTGGCAGTAAGAGCGAGAGGTTTCATGACACCTAAAGCATAGCACAAACACTTACAAAAAAATGCACATCAGAACCAAATAACGAACCAATATTCGATATAACGGACTATATTCTGTAATATCTTTCAGGCAATACTGAAAGACATAACAAAGTTGGTAATATAACTCTTAACACTCAAATTTATATACTTAGATACAACACTTACTGTTAAAGAGGGAGGTGAAGCCGTTTCCTCCTCACCCAAAGCTTACGCATATGGATGGGGTATCCACGGCATGAGAATGAAGGATCGTCTCAGCGGAATCGGCTTTCCGCCGGACGGCTTTGAGTCTGCGGATCCGGAACAGATCTCCCGGAAATATCTTTCCGAATGCGGTATGCGTGAAGAAGAGATAAACCGTCTGAAAGCAGTTCTGGAAGGGAAACAGCCGCAGAGGCAATAAAATACCTGCATACAGAAATGGCGGCAGAAATGCCGCCTTTCGTTTCCGGATATTTTTGCGTGGATGTCCTGCTTAGATGTCCTGCTTAATCCCAGAACGGCGTCAGTTCCGGCGAGCCGTCAAATCCGCTGATCGTGAGATACCAGTGATGCAGATCACCGTTTTCATCTTCATAACAGATGCCGGTATTCGGCATGGTGCCGTATACATCCGCTAGAAACGTTATTTCCTCATTGGGAATCATCTCTTCCTGATGGAACAGTTCCCAGGTCACAAAGCCGGGTTTCCCGTCTTTGTCCGAGCCCTCATATTCAAGCCCGAGGATCCGGAAATCCTTCAGACGATCATTGGCATGCACGGTAAAAATCAGCGGATCATCGGACCGGGCCAGATTGTATACCCGTCCGACCTCCGGCTTTTCATCCAGTACAAGGAGTGAGAACGGCATTCCGGAAACTTCTTCATCCGGACGCGGTCCGCGCAGAAGCAGTTCGGCGCCGAGTCCCTGGGTTAATGTAAGGGTGCCCGGATACGCCGGATCCATTTCCAGGGCCATATCATTGCCGAGCCGGCTGTTGTCTTCGAGATACAGACCGTACCGGCCGGGCTGTTCTTCGGGGGAAAGATATCCTTCATACAGGACCGTGCCGTCCTTCATGGAAAAGCCGCCGCTTTCATAAACGGTGATTTCCCGCAGTCCGGATTCGGTATGCCAGACGCCCGCAAATGCAGAAAAATCCTCCGGTTCCGGAACGGCCGGCGATTCCGGCGAAGAGACCGCCGAGGGAGCCGGTTCTTCCTGCGCAGCGGCTGCCGGTGTTTCTTTTTTTGCACATCCGCTCTGCGTCACAAAAAGCAGAAGCGCAAGTGCGGCAGTTAACCTGATTTTCATGTTTTTTTCCTCCTGGAGGCGGAATCGTTCTTTCTTTCATTATAAGCGGACTGCGGAATTCTTTGAAAGAGCGGGGGATTTGTGTGTTCCGGCACTAAAAGATAAGCAGGAGGCATCGTTTATGAAAAAGGAAATCATCCTGAAATCCCTGATGATTGCAGTAATTACCGTTGTGCTGGGTCTGCTGTTTTCGGCTGCCGTCAATCTGCGGGCAGAACAGAAGCTGAATCTGAAAACCACCTGGATCGCAGCGCGCGACATTCCGCCCCGCACGAAGATCACGGAACAGGATCTTCTGGAAGCGGAGATTCCGAATGCCTATCTTCTTGATCAGACCGTGAATGAAAAGGAGGAGATCATCGGAAAGTATACCGATATCCAGGGGAAAATACCTGCCGGCTCCGCCTTTTACCGGGAAATGCTTACGGCGGTGGAAGACCTTCCGGACAATCCGACAGCCCAGCTCAGGGAAGGCCAGAGTGCCTATACGCTGGAGACGGATCTCGCGCGCCTTGGCGGGACGATCCTGCCGGGGCAGAAGGTGGATATCTATGCATCGATGACGGACCGGGACGGAAGTCCGATCAGCGGGTGTCTGATTGAAAATGTGCGCGTCATCGCGGTGAAGGATCACAAAGGCCTTGATCTTGATGATCCGGAGTCTTCCGGCACACCGTATCTTACGATCCTGGCGGTAATGCGCCGGGACCTGCCGTATCTTTCCGCGGCGGAAACAGCCGGCTCCGTCCGCCTGATTGCCAGCGTACAGACATATGCCGGCGATGTGAAGGAAGCACGGCTTGTCGAGGATTCGGAACTGCTGAATTATCTGAAAGGCATCATGGTGCGGACAGGGGAAACGGGAACGGTGCCGGAATTCCCTGCCACAACCGGCGGTTAAACAGGTATGATTGAGACAGGAAAGACAGGAGAGCGGATATGTACGCAGAGATTCGGGGAATCCGGCTGTATTATGAGGTCATCGGATCGGGACGGCCTTTGATCATGCTGCACGGAAACGGAGAGGATCACACCATTTTTCAGGAAGCGGCGGATGTGCTGAGCCGTCAGTTTGCCTGTTATCTGATCGATACCAGGGACCATGGAAAAAGCACGCCGGTAAAGGAACTGCATTACGCCGATATGGCAGAGGATGTCCTTGCGTTTCTGGAAGCGAAGGACATGAAGGATGCGGTGCTTTACGGCTTCAGTGACGGCGGAATCATCGGGCTTCTTACATGCATGAAAACAGACCGCGTTACGGATCTCATCGTAAGCGGCGCAAATCTGACACCGGATGCGGTAATCGGACCGATCGGCCTTCTGATCAGTGTCATGGGCCGTTTCAGCCGCGATGAAAAGATGCGGCTGATGCTGCGGGAGCCGAATATCGATCCGAAGGATCTGCAGGCAATCAAGGCGCGGACACTGGTGCTCGCCGGGGAACATGATCTGGTGAAGAGATCGGAAACAGAGCGTATTGCCGCCGCGATTCCGAATGCACAGCTCCGCATTCTTCCTGCCGAAGGGCACGGAAGCTATATCGTGCATACCCGGAAGATTGCGGACATTCTGCTCGGGTGGCTGAACAGGAGGAAGTGACGAATGGAATTCAAGGCACGTGTTATGGAACAGGCGCAGCTGGAACGCTCGCTTGCCCGTATTGCGCATGAGATTATTGAAAAGAACAACGGCGCAGAGTCAATCTGTCTGCTTGGCATCAAGCGCCGCGGAATTCCGATGGCGGAAATCCTCCATGATCATATTCTGAAATTTGAAGGCGTTGATGTGCCGGTCGGACACGTGGATATTTCTCTGTACCGGGATGATCTGACACAGATCAGTGAAGCGCCGCGCACCAGTGCGTGCTCGATTCCGGTGGATCCGTCGCAGTATACCGTGATTCTTGTGGATGATGTTCTGTTTACCGGACGTACGGTGCGTGCCGCCATTGAAGCAGTTTTTGCCTGGGGCAGGCCAAGGGCGATTCAGCTTGCGGTGCTGATTGACCGCGGACACCGGGAACTGCCGATCCGTCCGGACTTCATCGGAAAGAATATTCCGACCGCAAGAAATGAGCTTGTCGCAGTAAAACTGGAATCCGTGGACGGTGAAACCGCCGTGGATCTTTACGAACTGTAAATCACACAATTCCACACAGTTTTGACATAATTCCGGGAAAACTATGTCATAGCATATAGGTAACAAGGAAAACAGAGATTCCTTGGAACGATCGGATTCCCTTTCCCGGTCAAATACAAATCCCCTTTGTAAATGATGAATTTGAAAAGGACCTTCTGAATAACAGGAGGTCCTTTTCAACGTTTTGTTTTTTCTCTGAAGCAGACATGCAGGATCACGAATGCGATGACAGATCCGATGATCAGGGGCATGACAAGACTCTCCGGCGCATATCCCGCATGGGTGATGAGACCGGGGTTGTCTGCGGTGGTTTCCGGGTGTATTTCCATCAGTTTCACGCCAAAACCGATCCGCTCAACACAGTCTCCGCCGGGATAGGTTTTCCCGAGGGGAAGAAC
>CAMOOA010000121.1 GCA_946621045.1 uncultured Erysipelotrichaceae bacterium | reverse complement strand
CCTGCCGGCATCCCGTGTCATCCCGTACACGGTCATATTGATGATTCCATGGGAACGATCCTTGCGTCATATTACCGGCGGAAGGGAGAGGATTTTGTAATCCGCCCTGTCGGAAGACTTGACAAGGATGTCAGCGGCGCAATTCTGTTCGCGAAGAACCGCCTTGCGGCGTCCCGTCTTTCCAAAGACCGGGAAGAAGGCCGCCTGAACAAAAACTACACCGCATTTGTGTCCGGTATCTTTGATATCAAACAGGGAATGATCGACGCTCCGATTGCCAAGGCGGAAGGAGAACGCCGGCGCGTGACAAAGGATCCCAACGGGAAACCTGCGCTGACGATCTTCCGTGTCGTGAATGAGTTTCATATCGCAGGGCAGTCGGTTTCCGAGCTCAATGTGGAAATTGAGACCGGACGGACACATCAGATCCGCGCGCACATGTCCGCCGCAGGGCATCCGCTCATCGGCGATGAACTGTACGGCGGAACAACTGCGATTCTCAAGCGCCCTGCGCTGCACTGTTCACGGATCGATTTCATGACGCCGTTTACCAGGGAAAGCAGGGTGATCGCTGCACCGCTTCCGGATGATATGAATGCGCTTCTGAAATCCCAGTTCGAATCGGATTATGAAGCGGAATATAATCCCGCGGATACGGAAACGGAACAGGGAGTTCCGGAACAGCCTGCCGTATCGTCAGCGGCGAAGGGACCGGAAGTGAAAGAACCGGCAGAACAGACGGTTTCAGAACCGGCAGATGAGAAGCCGGAAACCGGATCCGGCAATGCGGGGGATGCGATTCTTGCGGCGCTGCAGAAAAAAGAACGTGCGCTCCGCACGGAAGATGCCGAACCGGCGGTCGCTGAAAAACGCCGCGGCCTTCCGGTGCGCGGCATCCTGACGGGACTGATGGCGCTGATCTTCTGCGCTGCGCTCGGCTTTCTGATTTATCTGGCGGTTACCGGCGGGTTCCCGAAGCGGGGACTCTCCGAAGAAGAAACACAGAAATTATATGAAACACTGACAATTCAGTTCCGCGATGATGCAGTCGTGGAATACGGCGGGGATTTTCACCCGGCGGATTATGTGCTTTCTGCCGGCGGAGATCTGTCCTTTGAAGGAACGGTCGATCCCATGAAGACCGGCGATCAGAAAATGACCTACATTGTAAGTGCGGACGCAGAGGACGGCACGCAGGTCACCCGTGAATACGACAGAACCTTTACAGTAAAGGATCTGATGTCACCCATCATCACGCTGGAAAAAAGCATTGTCCGGATTGCGCCGGGCGAGACATATGATCCGGCGGACAACGTTGTGTCCGTTCTTGACCCGGTGGAGGGAAAACTTGACTGGGAGATCGATGACGGAGGTTTTGACATCGCCAGGGAAGGCGCCTATGTAATCCGCATAACATCGGAAGACGGGTTCGGAAACCGGTCTGTGAAGGCGTTCAAGGTAGTTGTCGGAGACGGAACGGAAGAACCCGAACCGACGGCAGAACCGACCCCGGAACCGACCCCGACGCCGTCCGCAGCTCCGACACCTGTGCCCGACACAACTGCACCGGTCGTAACCTTTACGGCGGAACACGTGAATCTTACCGTCGGCGACAGCTTTACCCCCGGTGATCTGATTGTCTCGGTGACCGACGAACAGGACGGCGCGCTCTCATACGCAGAGATGTCTGCGCCGGGAAGCTATACGGTCACAAGCACCGTCGATATGACGGTCGCAGGTGAATATGCCGTTACGGTTTCCGCAGAGGATAAAGCCGGCAACCGGACCGAACGGTCCGTACCGGTTACCGTAAATGAACCGGAACCGACGCCGACCCCGGAGCCAACCCCAACCCCGACTCCGATGCCGGAACCTTCTCAGACACCGGAAGCGACTCCGGCTCCGGCAACAGCCGCACCGGTGAATGCGGTGCCGAATTCTTCCGACCCGAAGGGCCAGATCTACAGCTTTCTGACCGGATCCATGAGTCTCAACAGAGCGCAGGCAGTCGGTGTTCTGGCAAATATGCATCGGGAATCCCGGTTCAATTCCACAGCGGACAACGGTCTTGGCTATTACGGCCTCTGCCAGTGGGGCGGGGAACGGAAAGACAACCTGTTCAAGTGGTGCGGGGAAAACGGGTATGACCCTGAAACCATTGACGGCCAGCTTCATTTCCTGCAATATGAAATGCCGCTCTATTACCCCAACACAACCGCGCAGCTGCGGGCATGTCCCGACGATGAGGAAGGGGCACGGCGCGCCTGCTGGATCTTCGCAATCGGCTACGAGGTAGCCGGCGAGACCTATGCGGAAATGTCGATGGACAAAGCGGCAGAATATTTCAATGAGTGATTCAGAACGGGCAGTATACAAATACGCTTGATTTACCGGCAAGACGGATTCCTTCACGGGGATTCGTCTTTTTTCCGGTCAGGAGGTCGGTTCCTTCCGGAAAGGATCCGTCCGGATAAATGACCGTCTCTTCTTCGGAGATGTTCAGCGCAAACAGCAGAACGCCGGCATCATCTGTCCGGGTGAACGCCCACTGTTCATTGCGGGTGTAAACCTGGCGGTAATCGCCGTACGTCAGGGCAGAACATTTCCTGCGGATTGCCGCAAGCTCTGCCAGATGATCACAGAGTTCATTCCATTCCGGATGTTCGAGATACGGACGCAGATCATCATCGCTGTGCTGCGTGCGCTTGCCCTGAATGCCCCATTCGCTGCCGTAATAAATGCACGGAATGCCGGGCATGGCATAGATCAGGTCATAGGTCAGCGCAAGGTCGCGGCTGTCCGCAAGAACGCTGGCAAGCCGGTCTACGTCATGATTGTCCGCGAAGCTCAGAAGATGACGTCCGGTATACAGACACCAGGGATCCGGTCCGAACTGGCGGTTCAGGGAATAGCCGATCTCAAACAGATTGCGGGAGTTCATCGAGGAGAACAGTCCCTTGCGGCATTCGTAGTTCGTGACGCTGTCGAGACCGCCGTCCCGGAGAAGAACATTGTAATCACCGCCGATCATCTCGCCGATGAGCAGAATGTCCGGATGGTTCTGATGCATGTAATCGGAGAATTCCCGCAGGAACCCGCGGTCCAGGCAGTAGGCGACATCCAGACGGATGCCGTCGATCCGGAATTCCCGGATCCAGAACTCCACCGCCTCATGGAGATATGCCTTCACTGCCGGGTTCTGAAGATTCAGCCTGACAAGCTCATTGTGTCCTTCCCAGTTGCCGTAGGTGAAGCCGTCCTGCGCCCAGCTGTCATTGAAGTTGATATGGAACCAGTCCTTATAGGGGCTGTCCCATTTGTGTTCGATGACGTCCTGAAAGAACGGAAAGCCGCGGCCGACATGGTTGAATACACCGTCCAGAATGACGCCGATGCCGGCCTCATGAAGCCGTTCGCATACCGCTTTGAAGTCCTCGTTTGTGCCGAGGCGGCAGTCGATCTTCATGAAGTCGCGGGTGTCATACCCGTGACGGTCGCTTTCAAACACCGGGTTGAACAGCACGCGGGTGATGCCGAGTTTCTGCAAATGCGGAATCCAGTCCAGAACATGCAGGATGCGGTGTTCGGTTTTCCCGTCGTTTTCCTTCGGGGCACCGCAGAATCCGATGGGATAGATCTGATAGATATTCTGATTAACGTCCATAGTGTACCTTTCCGTTTCGGAAACAGAGGATCATGTCAGCGGTCAGAGAAGCAGAGCCCGGCAGGTCGTAGCTGTCATCCGGCTTCTTCCATACAGCGGATTTCAGTTCATGGCGGTCCAGTGAAATACTGTCATCCTCCACATCGCAGAAAAATCCGAAGAGGAGAGATTCCGAGAATGACCAGGGCTGCGATCTGTAATAACGCAGATTGGTTACGTTAAGTCCTGTTTCTTCCTTCACTTCGCGGATGACACATTCTTCAACGGTCTCGCCGATCTCGCAGTAGCCGGCAACCAGCGCATCATGCCGGTATTCTCCGTGGGAGATGGCATACTGGGTGATGAGCAGTTCATCGTTTTTGTTCAGAA
>CAMOOA010000120.1 GCA_946621045.1 uncultured Erysipelotrichaceae bacterium | reverse complement strand
GTCTCATACTTACCTTATAGGAAGCCAATTTGAAAATCCCCCGCACCGGATTAAAAAAGTATTACATTTCGTATATTCGTATTATAATACCGAGCTTCTTCTCTTTCAATTGCCGGCAGTTATGGACATCCGATACTGTTTTTCCTCTCTCTGCGTGTACAGTAATAACAGGAGGATTTCACAACTATGGCAGAAACACTGACAGCACTGAAAGCCCGCCGCAGCTGCCGGGCTTACAGACCGGAACTGATTGAGGAAGAAAAGCTGAACGCCATTATTGAGGCAGGAACCTATGCCGCAACCGGCATGGGAAAACAGTCTCCGATCATCATTGCGGTCACGGACAGGACAATGCGGGATAAGCTTTCCGGAATGAATGCCGCAATTCCCGGCGCG
Source organism: uncultured Erysipelotrichaceae bacterium (assembly GCA_946621045.1). Next base: position 3,640 of record CAMOOA010000120.1, on the reverse strand, counting down.
GACACGGATCCGTTCTACGGAGCGCCGGAACTGCTTATTGTCCTTGCGGATAAGACAGTACCCACGCATGTATATGACGGAAGCCTTGTCATGGGCAACCTGATGAATGCGGCGGCGGACCTCGGGGTCGCCTCCTGCTGGATTCACCGCGCAAGGGAGGAATTCGAGAGCGAAGAAGGAAAGGCGATTCTCAGAGACCTCGGCATTGAAGGTGATTACGAAGGCATCGGCCATCTGATTCTCGGCTATGCGGCACAGCCGGAAGCTGCGCCTGCTCCGCGCAAGGCAGACTACGTTTACCGTATCTGAATCAGTGTTAAAAAAAGGCATGTGATCAGATCCGATGGTCACATGCCTTTTTCATGCCGGATGATTTCCTTTTCAAAGCCACTTCTTTTTCTTAAACCAGACAAGAGAGAATACTACGATCAGAATACTGACAATGATCACTGCCGGATATCCCCAGATCCAGTTCAGTTCCGGCATATAGCGGAAGTTCATTCCGTACCAGCCGGCAATCAGCGTCAGCGGCAGGAAGATGGAAGTGATCACGGTAAGCAGTGTCATGATCCTGTTCTGCCGGACATCGATGCTTGTCTGGATCAGATCTCTCAGCTGCATCACATATTCCCGCTGTCCGCTGACAAGACTCTGAAGCCGGATCACCCGTTCGGTAAACATGTGGAAATACCGAAGGGTTTCTTCCCGGAAGAAGCCGTTTTCGTTTTCCTCCAGTTCCTGGCTGAGATCGATCAGCTGTTCATAATGGATCCGCAGGTCCAGAAGATCTCCGCGGATCTCATTGAGCTGGGGCGGCACTGCATCGGTTGTCTCCGTGCTGATTGACTCCTCCATCGCATTGAGCCGGTGCTCCGTCTCCTCCAGCATCCCGAGATCAGCTGCGATCGCACTTTCCAGCAGATCATAGAGAAACCGCTCCATGCCCGGAAGCCGCCATTTCTTGGTGGCCCGGATCCTGTCGATCAGGCTCATCACATATCCGGTATCGTCCACCAGCACAATGCCTTTTTCATCAAGCGCAAAGGAAAACCCGTTTGCCTCGCTGTGCCCGTAGGTCAGTGCGGGACGGTGAAAGGATCCGGTCAGAGAATCCATGTTTACAATGGCCTTGGTTTCCTTCGGCCGTCCGCTTTCCATGTCCATATCAATTCCCATGTCAAAGGAATCCCGAGACGTCTCCCATTCCTTCCATGTCACAACTGCCGCAAACTGACAGTCTGCGTTTTTAATATCCTCTGCCTGACAGGGACAGAGGGATTCTCTGATCAGATAATAGTTCATAATTTTTTCCCATGAAGATTATACGTCACTTTCGGGGGATTGCCGTAATTCTGTGCCGTCACATGCGTTCTTCTGCGCGCAGCGCCGCCGTCCGGATTCAATCCGGCTGCCGCGATACCGCACCCCCCTGCGATCTGTGATACCATTTTCAGTATGCGGAAGCTTTATGACGTTCTGGTTCTGATCGTCCTTTCGGCTGTGCTGATCCTTCCCGGATCACGGCAGTCGTTTTCCGGCATGGAATGGCTTCAGGGAAATGTGATTTCCTCCGTGCAGGACAGTCATCCGTTTCTTCCCGACCGGATTGACCGCACGAATCATGCCGGCGAAGAAACAAACGTGCTTCCGGGACGCCCGCAGGACTGTTTCCGGAAAGGAAAACCGGTTTCCCGCACGGTCCGGGACATCCCGTTTCTGCCGGCAGAGATCACGGTCTTCCTGCCGGAGATTACCGTACACATAAGCCATGACATCACAGCGCAGTTTACCGTGCTGTTTCGTTCAGACGGCTCCTTCCGCCGCAAGCTGATCCCGCGGAGTTCTTCTTTCATTGCGTAAAAATGAAAGGAGGAATTCATCGTGGATCTGACGATGAGTGAAATGCTGGCGGCAGCGCTCGTACTGGGCGGTACCGCAGTGCTGACGATTTTCCTGTTGAAAAAATAAGGATCATACCAATTCAGGGACCGCAGATGCGGTCCCTGTTTTGTAATGCATGCCTGATTCTCTGCAAATCTGTTTTCTTTTCACGCGTTCAGAATCTTCCGGATTGTCTGATCTGAAAACTCCGGATAATCCTTACAGACGGATTGCAGAGCTCTCTCTTTGTCAATTCCGGCTTCCGTAAGACTCCTGAACTGTGTCCTGACTGCCCGTTTCAGTGTTCTTCTGATTCCTCGTTTTTCTCCTCGTTTTTCTTCCTGTTCGAAGCCTTCGTCATGTCCTCTGCGAATCAGTTCCAGACGATACTGTTCCCACTCCATATACCTCATCCTCCGGTTTCTGTTTCTGCTGTAATACCGCACCTTTGCGTCAATTTTCTACATACAGCGCAGCCAAAGATATTATATACGTATATTCGTATTCTATATCAGGCTGCGCGCTCCATAAAAACAGCCTGCAGAACAACTTTTACAGGCTGTTCAGGTATGTCAGCGGATTATTTCCGGAGGATACCGGTTGTTTCATCGAAGAAGAACCGCTGTCTTCCGATGGATGCCCACCCACGGCCATTAAACCGGTTGTGCATTCATAGAAATGCGTGCTGCCCTTCGGGCACTGCACGGGTACGGTATTTCTTTCAGGAATGACTTCCTTCTTCCGCCTCCGGAAGATACGTATACTCATAGACAACCGTATTCCGGTCTTCCCCGCTCAGAAGATACGGGAGATCCCGCAGAGTATCGCAGACATCAGTCACCGTATGCCGCAAATCATAAAACCACAGCGGAAACCGGTCTTTGATATAAGCCTGCACAACTGCCGCAGGATGCCGTTCCAGAATGCTTCTTTCTTCGAACAATCTTCCCGTATTCACATACCAGCGCATGATCATCGGGCATAACATGATCCATCCTGCCGTCAATATACTGACAAGCACGACCCACAGGATCTCGCTTTCCCGGTTTCTGTTCGTTCTGTTTCTTTCTGTCATCGTTCTTTCCCTCTTCACTATGGAAACACCGGGATTCACGGTTTCGCTGCAGAAAAAAGAAATATTACCGTTTCTGCACTGCATACGCAGTGCATAACAGAGGCCGCATCAATCTGCGGCCCCTGTCATGTTATTCTTCGGATTTCCGATTCTGTTCCTTTTCATTCCGCAGTTCTGCGGCTCGTTTCATACGAAGGTCGGGAATGATCCACGGCGCAACGGCCGCCACAAGCAGCGGACAGGAGGCATAATGCACACCGGGGATAAAGGAGGCGATCAGCGCAAGCAGATCCACCGCAAGGGTCCAGCGTTCCTTGCGCCGGTCTTCTGCGGCAGTCTTCAGTATCCTGCAGTCATCCGCATGAATGACCATGTATTCGAGCAGCTGATAGCTCAGCGCAGCCCCAAGATTGACCAGTACATATACCCGTACCGGAATCATGGAGAAATCGGATTTGCCGACCCATCCGGTCGTCACCGGCAGAAAGGACAGTACAAGCAGATACAGCAGATTTGCCCAGAGTATTTTTCCGTTTACACTGCCTGCGGCCTGAAGGAGATGGTGGTGGTTCGCCCAGTTGGCACCGACCACAATAAAACTGATCACATAACAGATCACTAACGGCAGCACCGCAAGCAGATCCGGCCAGTCATTTCCGTTCGGCACATCGATAATCAGAATTG
>CAMOOA010000119.1 GCA_946621045.1 uncultured Erysipelotrichaceae bacterium | reverse complement strand
TGGTCGCCTGTCGACCATACATGTTTTTCGTTTGCGGATGCGGGTTTGTTCTGGGCCATGACGCCGGCCAGGGGATGGGGCACATATGCCTCTTCCAGATACTGAAGATCCGCACTTGTCAGATTCAGATCCACAGCCTTTACCGCCCCCTCAATATGATGGGGCTTCGTGGCGCCGGCGACCGGTGAAGTCACCTTTGTGAGCAGCCAGGCCAGCGAAATCTCCGTCATGGATACGCCATAGCGCTCTGCCAGTTCCGCTGCCCTTGCGATGATCACATTGTCCGCATCTGCGGTTGCGTCATATTTGAACTTTGCGTAGGTATCTTCCTTTGCCCGCTTCGTGCTCTGATCCCCGGGCTTGCGGGAAAGCCGTCCGCCCGCCAGCGCGCTGTACGGGGTCAGCGCAATATTCTCTTCCGTGCAGTACGGAACCATCTCCCGTTCTTCTTCCCGGAAGATCAGATTGTAATGTCCCTGTACGGAGACAAACTTTGCCATGCCGTGCTGTTCCGCATAGGCGTTTGCCTTTGCCAGCTGCCATGCAAAGCAGTTCGAGATGCCGATATACCGCGCCTTGCCCGCCTGAACGATACGGTTCAGGCCGTCCATGATCTCTTCGATCGGGGTATTCCAGTCCCACATGTGATAGATATAGAGATCCACATAATCCATTCCGAGATTCTGCAGGCTGGTATCGATCATGTGCTGAATGTGTTCCTGGCCGCTGATGCCGCGTTCGATTTCTTCCGGCGTACGGGGAAGAAACTTTGTGGCGACGACTACGTCTTCCCGCTTTGCGAAATCCTTCAACGCCCGTCCGACATACTGTTCGCTTGTGCCGCTCTGGTAGGCGATCGCGGTGTCAAAGAAGTTGATTCCGCTGTCCAGCGCAAGCTTAATGATTTCTCTGGAATGAGCTTCATCCAGCGTCCAGCTGTGCTGTCCCCGCGATGGGTCTCCGAAGCCCATACAGCCAAGACAGATCCGCGATACGTTCAGATCGGAAGTTCCGAGTTTTGTATATTTCATTTCGTTATACGTTCATCTTTCCGCAGTTTCCGATCTTGTCTCCGGTTGTGAAGTACTCATAGGTCGGAAACTCAAACAGCGCCGGTTTGAATACGTGATAATTGATCTTTCCCTGTTCATTGAGGATTTCCTCATCCGCATAGGTCGCAAGGATCTTACAGATGAAGTTGTCGAAGTGTTCCAGCTCATAGTTGCCGTCCGCTTCGCACTCAATGGAGAGCTTTGCGTCATTGATCAGCGGTGCGCCGTGCTCGCCGGCAGTCCATTCAAACGCTTCGGACTTGTCGGTGTTGTTTCCGCTGGTTGTGCCCATGCGGTCTGCCTCTTTAAGCCAGGAGGCATCCACGACATTCACCGAAAGAACCTTGTTCTCCCGGATGCCTTTGTTTATGTAATGTGCCTGCACGAGAGATACCATCAGATGGCTGTGCGCCACGGTACCGGTGTGCGCCGCAAGCGTCCAGCTGGGCTTTCCGTTTACCATTGCGCCGATCACAACGACCGGAGAAGGATATAAAGCAAGTACTGCGCCGAGATTCTTTTTTGTCATATTCTCTGTCCTCTTTTCTGTTCACCGGATGATGTTTTACATCCGGATAAATCCTTGTCTGAAACTGTGCTATACGGCAATTACGGCGTTCACCGCAATTCCGCTCAGAAATGCAAAGCCGATCACAAACAGCAGGTAAAGCAGAAACTTCCGCCACCCCATTACGATCTTCAGGGCACCGAGATTTGTGATCTTGGTTGCCGGACCGGTAATCATGAAGGCTGCGGCGGCGCCAAGCGGCATTCCGCTCCACAGCCACTCCTGCAGTAAGGGAATCGTTCCGCCCCCGCATGCGTAAAGCGGAACACCGATCGTTGCGGCCATGAGTACGCCCCATGCCTGATTTCCGCCGAAGACATTTACCATCAGGTCCTGCGGAACGTACCGCTGAAACAGTGCGGATAGGAGAATGCCGAACAGGAAGTAACCGCCGGTCGCCTTTACATTGCGCAGGAAGTTATACAGATACCGCACGAACAGATTCGGATGCGTATCTCTTCCCTGCCGTTCTTCAAAACCGTCAAAGCAGAAGAATTCTCTGTCCCGGTAAAACATGTGGATCAGCAGTCCTGCCGCACAGCCGCACAGGAAACAGCTGATGATTCTTACCGCAAGCGCAGCCGGTCCGAGCGCCGCGCTGTAGATGATGAGCTGCGGGTTCAGCAGGATGGAAGCCATCATGAAGGCCGCAAGCCAGTCTTCCCGCATGCCCTGTTTTCGGAACGAAGCCGCAATCGGTACCGTGCCGTACATGCATAACGGAGAGGCAATGCCAAGCAGGCATGCCGGTATGATTCCGAACAGGCCGAGCGGTTTCCCCTGCAGTTTTGCGAATGAGTCATGGATCCGGTCCTTTGCGAATACCGAGATGAAGGACCCGATTGCCATGCCGAGAACCCAGTACCTGAAGATCTGGCGGAACTGAAGTTCGAAATAATACCAGAGATAGATGAACTCTCTGCGAAGGATGTCACTCATCGATATTAATCAGCTCATAGGTGCGGCTGCCAAGACCGATCGCTTCCGCATGTTCGAGCGTATGAATGCCGTGCCGGCTCTCGATCCGCTTTACCAGCGATTCATTTCCTTCCGCCTGATAAACCAGATCCACGCATGCCTAATCCACCGCTACCGGATCGGTTCCGGCGACGATGCCGATGTCATGAATATCCGGTTCAGCCGGATTCCCGTCACAGTCGCAGTCCACCGAAAGACGGTTCATCACATTGATATAAACAATATGGTCTTTCCCGACATGATCCGAGAATCCATGGACCATTTCCGCAAGCGCCTCCAGCCATGCGTCCTGGTCGCTGTGCATGACACTGCCTGAGGTCCGTGTTCCGGCGGAGTGCACGTATACTTTTCCGCTGGCGGAGGAGATGCCGATGCCGACATTCTTGACTGCGCCGCCGAATCCGGCCATCGCATGTCCCTTGAAGTGGGACAGAATCACCCAGTCACTGTAGTTTTCCGCATGACTGCCGACAATGATCTTATCGAGGCGGCTGCCGCCGGTAACCGGCCACTCCGTTTCGCCTTCTTCATCCATCAGGTCAAAATCTGCGATTGCGGTAAAGCCATGGTCTTCTGCGACCTGTTTATGCATAGCAGAACTGGAGCGGGAACCTCCGTAGGCCGTATTGCATTCCACAATCGTTCCGTCGAGATTCTGAACCAGTGTTCCGATCAGCTCGGGCCGGAGATAGTTGCTGGAGGGCGGTTCGCCGGTTGATATTTTCACCGCAACCCTGCCCTGCGGATTCCAGCCGAGTGCTTCATAAATCTTCACGAGTCCGTCTGCCGAAATATCAGAAGTGAAATATACGATCGGGGATTCCGCAGGCTCTGAAGCGGCAGGTTCCGCTGCGGTCTGCGGTGCGGTATCTTCCGCCGGAACCGGCTCTGCCGTGCCTGCCGATTCTGCCGGCTGTGAAGATCCGCATCCGGCAAGCATGCATGCCAGGATCGCCGCGGTGAGTGTGAGTTTCCATGAAGTTTTCATCTTACAGACTCCTTCCCAGTTCATATGCCTTCTCGGGATATCCGGAGCGTTTCGTCATGGACGGTGTTCCGCATCCGTATCCAAGAATCATTCCCTGATCTTCAAAGTCCAGATAACGCACCAGGGTATGGTAGTGCGCGCTCAGCGCTTCAAATGTCCAGTCATCCGCATTCCATGCGACGGTAAGCAGTGCGGATTTCAGATGCCGGGAAGTCAGACTGGAATTCATCGCGCAGAAGCGGTCCACAACCGTCTTCAGCTGAGCGCTCATGCCGTAGTAATAGAGCGGGGTCGCAAATACGACCATGTCCGACGCAAGCAATGTTTTACGAATCTCACCGAAGTCATCCTTCTGCACACACGGTCCTTCATAACCGCATTTCACACAGCCAAGGCACGGATGAATGTTCTTATGACAGACATCAATGACGTCCACCTTGTGGCCGGCTTCTTCTGCACCTTTGCGGAAGGATTCCGCAAGAATCGATGTAGAGCCCTTA
>CAMOOA010000118.1 GCA_946621045.1 uncultured Erysipelotrichaceae bacterium | reverse complement strand
GCTTCTGATTGTTTATGCAAAGAAGCATGATCTGCAGCCGCATGACCTCTGGGCAAGGCAGGAAGCAGAAGCGGATGCGCTTGCGGCAGAGCGTGCAGCGAAACAGCAGTAACGGAACGCAGAGAAAAAGAGAAGCCATGAACTTCACAGGCATGTGATTTCAGGCTTCTCTTTTCTGTCAGTTCTGTTTCAAACTGATGTTGTCCAGCTGTTCGTAGAACTTCACGATTGCACTGTGGTCGCAGCCTCCGTTGCCGGTCTCATGGAGCCACTGCATGATCTCCATTACGGACGTTGTCATCGGGATGTAGGCGCCGACTTCGTGCGCGCAGCTGATGGCATTGTTCAGATCCTTGATGTGCAGATTGATACGGAAGCCCGGCTGATCATTTCCCGCCAGCATCATCGGCGCCTTGGCACTCATGACCGTGCTGCCCGCAAGACCGCCGCGGATTGCCTCAAAGACAAGCTGCGCATCAACGCCTGCTTTCTTTGCCATGGTCAGCGCTTCGGATACCGCCTGAATATTTGCCGCAACAACGATCTGATTGGCAAGCTTTGTGGTATTGCCGGCACCGATCTCACCGCAGCGTACGGCAGAAGCACATCGACCTGTTCCGCAAGCTGTTTCTGATCTGCGCAGTATCCTGCGCCTTTTTCGATGACCGCAGCCGCTTCTTCCTGCGTGCGGGTGTTGACCGTCACATCATAGCCTTTGTTCAGAAGATTGATGGCCATGGGTTTTCCCATGATGCCCATCCCGATGAAGCCGATTTTCATAGTATTTTCTCCTTATTTCCTCTCCGGAAAACCATCCCGGCTCGTTCCGGTATGTTCTGCCGGCCGTTTCCTGTCCGTTTCATGATGCTGTCTGATGACTGCCGTTAGTTGTCTTACAAGTACAGTCTGTCAAAATACGTTTTTGTGTCACGCGTCCGCAGGAAAAAAGACAGACAATGCATTCATGTCTGTCTCATCGGAAATCTATAATTGTTAACCCGTTATTCTTCCGGTTTTTTTTCGTCTTTCTTCAGAATTTCTCCGAAGGCCTCATCAATTCCTCTGCCTTCCCTGACCTGACTGATCGCCCGCATGGTGTTCTGAAACAGCGTGCTGCTTTCTGCGGACTTGAGCAGTTCAAATGCCTTTTCCCTGCTGTACTTCATGGCATCCGCGAACGCCTCGTCAATATTGGTGCCGTCCTTTGCCTTCTGCACGGCGGCCTGCACTCTTGCAAGCAGTTCGCCTCCTTCTGCGGCTTTCATCACGTCTGCGGCACGCTCCTTTGAATACTTCACCACTTCCGCAAATGCTTCATCAATATTCGTGCCTTCCTTTACCCGGTTTACAGCAGCCTGCACATTTGCGAACAGCTCGCTGTTTTCGGCATTTTTCATCGCCTCGCCGGCGCGTTCTCTGCTCAGTTCAAGCACTCCCGCAAAAGATTCATCGATCGGTCTGCCCGCCTTTACATCAGCGATTGCGTTCTGTACTTCCGTAAGGATGGATTTGTTTTCAGACATTTGTGTCATCCTCCTCTCTGGTTTTACAATAACACACCGACAGGACACAGTTCCGGTTTTCGCATTCTGCCCCGGTTTCGGCATATGGCAGCGCCTGTTATCATACCACAGATTCGTTTCTGTATTCTATCTTTCGTATTTTTGACCGGATGATACCGGTCACATCCGGCAGAAACTCCGCTTCTCCGCACCGCATTCTTTCCCTATATAATGATAACAGAAGAACAGAAGAGGATTTATCATGCAGAAAAGCCAGTGGTATAAGAACGCTGTCGTATACCAGGTGTATCCGTTCAGCTTCATGGATTCCGACAATGACGGCTGGGGCGACATTCCCGGCATCATTTCAAAACTCGACTACATCAAAGGTCTCGGGGTCACCGCGATCTGGTTCTCGCCGCTGTACCGGTCCCCGGACTATGACTACGGCTACGACATCAGCGACTATCGTGCCATCGATGAAAAGTTCGGCACAATGGAGGACTTTGACCGGCTTGTACAGGAATGCCGCAGCCGTGATCTGAAAGTCATCATGGACATGGTGATCAATCACACCTCCACCGAACATCCCTGGTTTAAGGAAGCGCTGTCCTCCCCGGATTCCCCCTATCGGGACTATTACATCATCCGGAAGGGAAAGCGGAAGAAGGACAAACTCCTGCCGCCCACCAACTGGGAGTCCACCTTCACCGGAAGCGCATGGGAACGGATCGGGGATACCGATGAATTCTACCTTCATCTTTTCGCAAAGGAACAGGCGGATCTCAACTGGGAGAACCCTGCCGTCCGCAAAGAACTGATCGATATCCTGAACTTCTGGCTGGACAAAGGCGTGGACGGATTCCGCTTTGACGTCTTCAACATGTTCTCAAAGGTCTATCCCCTTCAGGATGACCATCAGAAGAAAACATTCCAGAAGGGCGCGCAGTACTACGTCGACGGTCCCCGCATGCACGAGTTTCTGAAGGAACTGAACGAACAGGCGCTGTCCCGCTATGATACCTTTACGGTCGGCGAATCCTTCCATCCGTCCGAACAGGATGCGAAGGAGTATGTCCGCGAAACAAATCATGAGCTGGATTCCATCTTCAGCTTCGGCCATCTTGACGCCGACAACATCGCCGGAAAGAAATTCTTCCGGAAGCCGTTTGATCTTCGTCAGTTCAAAAAAGGCCTGCTCGAACCGCAGATCACCAATTACGGCATCGGCTGGAACGCGCTGGTTCTGGAAAACCACGACAATCCCCGCAGTGTGAGCCGGTTCTCCATCGATGTCCGGCATTACCGTTATGAAGCCGCGACCATGCTGGGAATGATTACCTTTCTCGGTTACGGAACCCCGTTTATCTATATGGGACAGGAAGCCGGTCTTACCAATACCGCCTTCCGGTCAATCAATGAAATGAAGGACCCGGTCAGCCATTTCGTCTATGATCTGATGTGCGGATACGGCATTCCGAAGCCGCTCGCCTTCCGCTTTATCCGCTACGGCGCGCGGGACCATTCCAGAGTGCCGATGCAGTGGGATGATTCCGTCAACGGCGGATTCAACGCCGGCCATGAACCGTGGCAGTGCATCAATCCGCTTTATAGGAAGATCAATGTAAAAAAGGACATGGAGTCAGAGAAGTCGGTGTACCGCTTCTATCAGAAACTCCTTGCCTTCCGGAAGGACAATCCGGTCATCATCCATGGCAGAACCATGGAATATGATCACGACAGTAAAAACATCATTGCCTACAGCCGTACTTATGAGAATCAGCGCGTCTTTGTCTTCGCCAACTTCTCAAACAGGGCAGCGGACTACACCCTTCCGGCGGATATGCCGCTTACCGCTGTTCTCCTCAGCAACTATCCCGAGATCTCATCCGACGGAAACACCGTTCACCTGTCTCCCTATCAGGCGGTTGTGATACAGTCGGATCTCCCGAATCATTAACAAAACCCATTTCTCAGGCTTAGAATTAGGTATATGACGGTATACAGAAAACTGCTGTCCATTGCGGCAGCCGCTCTGGTTTCCGTTTCGCTTGCCGCATGCCGTACAGCGCCTGCGGAGGAACCGGCGCCGGAGCCTGAAAACGAGGTATCTATGATTCAGACACTGACCACACCGCATGGTGAAATGCATTATTTCCGGTTTGGAAATCCGGAGGGAAAACCATATGTCATTCTGCCCGGTCTTTCCCTGAAGAGCGTCATGGGCGCTGCGGATGCGGTCGCCGGTGCGTATGCACTGCTTGCGGAAGACTATGACATGTATCTGTTTGATCGCATCACACAGTATCCGGATGATTACGATATCTACGGCATGGCGGAAGATACCATTGCGGCATTTGACCAGCTTGGTCTGAAGGATATCAGCGTCATGGGCGTATCCCAGGGCGGCATGATTGCACAGATCATTGCCGTACAGAAACCGGAACTGATTTCGCACTTGATTCTCTGTTCCACATCTCCGTGCATCGCGTCCGGAAATTCCGAAGCGCTGGCGGAATGGCAGGCATTTGCGGAGAAAAAAGATGCCTCGGGACTGGTCGAGTCCTTCGGACGGTATGTCTATACGCCGGAATTCTTTGAAC
>CAMOOA010000117.1 GCA_946621045.1 uncultured Erysipelotrichaceae bacterium | reverse complement strand
ACCGGAAAGCAGAAGAGATCCCGGTAGTCGTCCATCGTATACTCCGAAAACATTCCCCGTTCCCGCAGCATGAACTGTTCAACATTCAGGCACAGCTCCATATCGTCAATAATCGTGCCGTTGTAATCCCATATAATCGTCTTCATAGCGTCATTTATTATACAGAGAAAGCGGCCTCCCCGCTATCGGAGAAGCCGCCGTTCCTCATGCGTTTTTAAGAATATCGAGCCAGAGATTTACACTGGCGTCACTGGGCATCCGCCAGTCGCCGCGCGGGCTCAGCGTGACGGTTCCGACTTTCGGTCCGTCCGGCAGACAGCTGCGCTTGAACTGCTGGTGGAAGAAACGGTTGTAGAACCTGATCTCCGCATTGCGGATGAATTCCTTGTCGAGATCATCATATGCCAGCATCGCCAGCGCCAGGATCTTATCCGGCGCAAAACCCCACCGCATCACGTAGTACAGGAAGAAGTCATTCAGATCATATTTGCCGATCTTGTCTTCCGTCTTCTGCGCGATGACGCCCTTTTTGTTCGGCGTGAGTTCAGGTGAAATCGGCGTGCCGATGATATCAAGCAGTACGTTCTTCAGTTTCTCATCCCCGCAGGTCAGCGCATAGGCGCGGCAGATGTACTGAACGAGCGTCTTGGGAACCGATCCGTTGACGCCGTACATTGACATGTGATCACCGTTGTACGTGCACCAGCCAAGCGCAAGCTCGGAGAGATCGCCGGTCCCTACCACGAGGCCGTTCTCCATATTGGCCGCATCCATCAGGATGTACGTGCGCATTCTTGCCTGGGCGTTTTCATAGGTGGTATCGCCTTCACCCTTATAATCTCCGCCGTGTCCAAGCGTGATCAGATGTTCCTTTACCGGCTTGCCGATTTCCACTTCGCGGATTTCCGCATTCAGGCAGTTCATCAGATCCATTGCGTTTTTATACGTGCGGTCGCTGGTATTGCCCTTGCTCGGCATGGTATAGGCAATGATGCGGATATCCTTCACCAGCTTGCGTGCTTCATTGCATACAAGCAGCGCCAGGGTGCTGTCGAGACCCCCGGAAACACCGATGACCAGCGTCTTGATATTGGTAGCCCGCACACGGGTCGCAAGCCCGTTGGCCTGGATCTGCAGAATTCTGGAACAGCGCTCCGCAAGTTCCCGGTCATCACTCGGCACAAACGGCATGCGGGAAACAGCATACTGTTCCTTCCTAAGCCGTTTTACCAGGGTATCGACAGTTGTCTCGTATGTTCCGCCAAGCGGTTTGATATGAATCTCTGCCCTGCGGTACCAGTCATCCGATTCATTGACAAATGTATTCTGATGCGTGCGGTTGTATTCCAGCGCATCAAGATCGATCACGGCAGTCTTCAGCGCCGGACGTTCCGGATAGATCATCTCTGCCAGCATTCTGCCGTTCGAGGCGATCATGGAATGACCGGAGAATACAAGGTCCGTGGACGATTCATCGACTGCTGCGCTGCTGTAGATATACCCGCAGTAACAGTCCGCACTCTGATGCAGAACCAGATTTCTCCGGTAATCCGCCTTGCCGATGACTTCATCGCTGGCGGAAAGATTTGCGATCAGATTCGCGCCGGCAAGGCATGCATGCGTGCTCGGACGGTCCGGTACCCAGAGGTCTTCACAGATATCAATGCCGAGCACGGCAGCGCTCGCTTTGTCTTCCGCAAGCAGGTCAATGCCGAACGGAACCTCCTGTCCGGCAATCGTTACGGTTCTTCCGATCATATCTTTTCCGGACGCAAACCAGCGTAGTTCATAGAACTCACTGTAAGCCGGAATATTGGTCTTCGGAACGATGCCCGCGATCACGCCTTCGCAGACGATTGCCGCACAGTTGTACAGGCAGTTTCCGTATTTCATCGGAAAACCGACCACATAAGTGGTTCCCTTTCGCTTTTCCGAAGCCTTTGCGATCTGCCGGAGTCCTTCTTCGCTCGCCGTAATCAGGGCCTCCTGATCAAACAGGTCCGCACAGGTATAGCCGGAAATGCAGAGTTCCGGAAAAACCACCAGTCCGCAGTCCTTTGCGGTATTCATCAGAGAAATGATTTCTCCGGTATTGCAGGACACATCTCCCACTTTCATGGCCGGCACGGCTGTGCCGACCTTGATCAGTCTGTTTCTCATCGTTCCATTCCTCCGTTGAGATAGCTGAGTATCACATCATGCAGCTCTGAAGGAAGCTGCTGTTTCAATGACGCATATTCTTCCTGCATCTGCGCAAGAAGCCGCCGGATCTTTGTGCTGGAAACACCCTTGGTTTCATCCGGGGTTTCCAGGATCGTAATCCACTGCCGGATTCCCGAAAGATACGGATCACTCTCCAGAAGTTCTTCCGGATGATCCGTGCTTCGCTTCATGCAGACAATGCCGAATTCCCGGCAGATATCTTCGACATGTTTCCACACTGTTTCAAGCTCCGAAAGCTTATCGGAACCAAACAGCAGCGATGCCTGATATCCAAGATCGCGGTAGTGGCAGAGTGTCTGATAGGTGCGCGGCTGTGTTTGAGCTTCGATCTCATAACGGGACACTTCCATCCAGGGGTTATCCGCCGCAATGCGGTCCAGCATCATGAGACGGTCCTCATCAGAGAAGACATATTCCTTCCCCTGCGTATCCGAGATATACGAATTCTTTGTAGGGACAAAGATCACTTTCTCAAAACCCAGTCTGCGCATTGCATATTCCGCAAGCCGGATATGTGCAATTGTCGGCGGATTGAAGGCCCCGCCGAACAGCAGTGCGCGGATCAAATGTGTCCTCCGTGCAGACGCTTGTACATGTCCTCGCGGCACTGGGCGACGCGAAGCGTCAGGTCCACATAGTGCTTATGCGGGAATTCCGGACGCAGTTCGGATTCCCATACACGGTGCTCGAGCTGTTCGCGGATATAGTCCTTCTTCTGCGCGATCGTCGGCAGATCGATTGCAAGTTCTCCATTCAGAATATGCGGCACAAGGATGCGCTCCACATGAACCGGAACGATGGTCTTATGACTGTCAAACGCATCCGGATCGAGATTGACGATTTCAATCGGAACACCGTTTTCAATGACTTCATCGTCCATGGCGATGATGTCGCACTGGCCCTTTCCGTCTTCATCAAAGACACGCCATGCCATCAGCTTGCCCGGGATAATTGCCTTGGATACAGTGTCGGAACATTTCATCTTCGGTGTATAGGTGCCGTCGGCTTCCTTTACCGCGACAAGCTTGTAGACACCGCCGAATACCGGGTCAGTCGCGCTTGTGATGAGTTTTTCGCCGACGCCGTAGGAATCGAAGTGGGCATCTTCATAGAGTTCCATGTTGGCCATCTTCTTTTCATCAAGGCTGTTCGATGCGACAAGCTTGATATACGGCTTGCCTGCCTTGTCCAGAGCCTTGCGCAGACGCTTGTATCCGCGCGCAAGGTCACCGGAGTCGATCCGGGCGCTCTTGACCCGCTTGTTGGGATCGTTCGGATATTTTGCGATCAGCTCGTCATCGAGTTTGATCATGTTCGGAAGACCGGACTCAAAGATATTGTAGGTATCCAGCAGAAGCGAAACATTGTCCGGATAGGTTTCCGCATAGGCACGGAATGCTTCAAGCTCGGTCGGATAGAATTCGATAAAGCTGTGCGCGATGGTACCGACGGCCTTTACATCCGGTCCGTACTTCATTTCCGCCAGACAGTTTGCCGTTCCGATACAGCCGCCGAGGACCGCCGCATAGGCACCGTCATTGCCGGCGCTTGCGCCCTGTGCTCTGCGGGTACCGAATTCCATGACATTGCGCGGCTGGTGAATCGAAAGTCCGGAGATCTTCGTTGCCTTGGTCGCGATCAGGGAGTGGAAGTTCATGGTCTGCAGGAGATAGGTCTCAATCAGAATCGCACCGACCATATCGCATTCAATGCGGACCATCGGTACCTGCGGATAGCAGACGGTTCCTTCTCTCAGCATATACACGTCGCCCTTCCAGCGGTAATCACGCAGGTAGTCGCAGAACTCCTGGCTCATTCCCTTGGAGCGAAGCCAGATCAGATCCTGTTCATTGAAATGATAGCTGAGCAGGAATTTTACAAGCT
>CAMOOA010000116.1 GCA_946621045.1 uncultured Erysipelotrichaceae bacterium | reverse complement strand
CACGGCTGAGTCCCTTGTACACAAAGATCTGGTTCGTCTTTCCCTTTCCGCTCTTTCCGGATTTGTTGCAGACATCATAGGTGGTCGCTTCCTTCAGCGTACCGGAATAAACCCGTCCGATACCGAGACGGCCGATGTAGTCGTCATAGGCAAGCGCACATACCTGCATCTGAACGTTCTCCTCCATCAGGTTCGGATATGCCTGGGCATGATGGATGATCGTTTCAAACAGCGGTGTGATGTCTTCGTTGGTATCGCTGTTCCAGTCATAACGGACGATTCCCTGCCGTGCAACGCCGTAGAGGATCGGGAAGTCCAGCTGATCATCCGCCGCATTGAGATCGAGGAAGAGATCATAAACTTCATCGATGACTTCATCCGCGCGCTGATCCGGCTTGTCCATCTTGTTGATCAGGAGGATCGGACGCAGTCCGATCTCCAGACTCTTCTGAAGCACAAAGCGTGTCTGCGGCATCGGTCCCTCACTGGAGTCAACCAGCAGGATGACGGTATCGACCGTTTTGATGATCCGTTCCACTTCCGAGGAAAAATCCGCGTGGCCCGGAGTATCGACAATATTGATCTTATAATCCTTATAAGTTACCGAACAGTTCTTGGAATAGATCGTGATTCCGCGTTCCCGTTCCAGGGCGTTGGAATCCATGACGCAGTCCACCACTTTTTCGTTATCCTTGAACACATGGCTCTGTTTGAGAAACGCATCGACCAGTGTTGATTTTCCTGCGTCAACATGCGCGATCACAGCTATATTAATAATCTTCTGATAATCCATAGTCCTTCACCCTCAAAACTTTATAATTATATGGTTCACAACCCCTTTTGACAACTCAAAACCGTGCATACTGCCCTTTTTCAGCCATTCCGGCCTTCTCAGAGCACCGCAACTTCCTCCGCATAGACTTTCCGGAAAAAGTACAGTGAGAGAATCAGGGAGGCCGTTTCCGCAATCAGAAAGCACCACCAGACGTTATTGACATTCCCAGTCTGCGCAAGCAGCCAGGCAGCCGGAATCAGAATCACCAGCTGTCTTCCGACGGAAATGATCAGAGAATAGATACTTCTTGAAAAGGCCTGGAAGATCGAACCCAGCACAATGCATACCGCCGCAATCGGAAAGTGCACCGAAATGATATGGAGCGCGGGAACCCCGATCTCCAGCATCTCCTTCCCTGCATTGAAGAAGCCGAGCAGCTGCGAAGGAAACAGGTTCATCACCAGTGTTCCGGCCGACATGATCACCAGCGCCACCGTCACCGAGAACTTAAGCGCTTCATCGATCCGGCGTTTTTTGCGGGCGCCGTAGTTATACGCAAGCACCGGAATCAGTCCGTTGTTCAGTCCGAATACCGGCATGAAGAAGAAACTCTGCAGTTTGAAATACACACCGAAGACAGCCGCAGCCGTTGTGGAGAAGGCAATCAGGATCCGGTTCATAAAGTATGTCATGACCGATCCGATTGACATCATCAGGATGGACGGCACACCGACCGCATAGATCCGCCGGATGATCTCCGCCTGCGGATGAAGAATCCCAGCCAGGGAAAATGTGATCTCCCGGTTGAACTTCAGATTCAGGATCATCCCGAGACATGCGGCGCACACCTGCCCGATCACCGTTGCCCAGGCAGCTCCGGCAACGCCGAGCGCCGGCATTCCGAACAGTCCGAAGATCATGATCGGATCCAGAATAATATTGATCACAGCGCCGGCCGCCTGCGAAATCATCGAATACACAGTGAGTCCGGTCGACTGTAACAGACGCTCAAATGTCAGCTGGAAGAAGATGCCTGCCGAAAAGCAGGTGACAATACGGAGATAGGCGCTCCCGTCGGCGATGATGCCGGGATCTGCGGTCTGCGTGCGGATAAACCCGTCGGCGACCGTAAGACCGATCAGAAGAAACAGCACCGTATTCAGGAATGTCAGAAGAAGACCCGTGTTTGCGGCGGCGTCCGACCGTTCAAATTTTTTCTGTCCGAGCGAGGTGGACAGAAGCGCATTGATGCCGACACCGGTGCCGGATCCAAGGGCAATCATGAGATTCTGGAGCGGAAATGCGAGCGTGACCGCCGTCAGCGCATCTTCCGAAAGCCGTGCGACATACATACTGTCAACGACGTTATACAGAGCCTGTACCAGCATCGAGATCATCATCGGAAGCGACATTGTGATGATCAGTTTCTTTACCGGCATGATGCCCATCTTGTTTTCTTTACGTTCAGTTGTCATGCGAAAGATTATCGCATAAATATGCGTCCCGTAGTACTGTTTTACACAAAGTAGCGGACCGGACGGCATTTCGCAGGCAAAAACGGATTAAAAAAAGCACACCCTCATCAGGTATGCTTTCGAATGGTGCACCAGACAGGACTTGAACCTGCACGAATCTCTTCATACGCCCCTCAAGCGTACGTGTCTGCCATTCCACCACTGGTGCGTGCTTTGTTATTATAACAGGTTCATTGATTTCGTCAAATCATATATACTTTTTTTGATGAAAGTTTTAAAAAAGTTTTTTCTCTCCCTGCTCGCAGCGTCCTGTCTTTACGGATGCGGCGCACCGCAGGAGGTGCCGGAACAGCAGGATCCATCCACCTATCAGCCCATGAAGGAGCTGGATCTTCTCTGTGATTATGTATATCTCATCGATCCCGACACCGGGCAGACGCTGATCGACCGGCGCTCGGAGGAGCGGATGTATCCCGCCAGTCTCACCAAGGTGATGACATCCATTATCGCAATCGAAGAGATTCCCGATCCGGAAAACGTGACGATCGAATTCACCAAGGAGATGCTTGACGGCCTCATTGCCGCAAGCGCAAACCGGGCCGGCTTTCTGCCCGGAGACAAACCGACCGCACTGGATCATATCTACGGCGACCTCCTTCCCTCCGGCGCAGACTGTTCGCGCGCCCTGGCCTTTTATATTGCCGGAGATGAAGAATCCTTTGTCGAACTGATGAATGCAAAGGCGCTTGAACTCGGCATGAATGACACCAACTTCGTCAACACGTCCGGTCTTCACGATGATGATCACTACACCACCTGCCGGGACATGATGACGCTGTATCTTTACTGCATGAAGAATGAGACCTTCATGGATATTCTCAAAACCCAGGTCCATACCTCCGTACCGGTCGAGCACTTCCCGGACGGACTCGGCATGACGAACTTCGTACTGATGTATATCAATCAGGAAAATCCCCAGTATCAGAATTATGAGATTCCCGGCTTTATTGCCGGAAAGAGCGGCTATACCATTGAAGGTCAGTACACCCTGGTTTCAAATGCGGAAATCAACGGCATGAATCTTGTCATGGTCAACGGTCACGGATATGTGGAACCCCACTACCCCGCCAGCATCGAAGACTCCGCCACCGTATACAACTGGTACCGGGAACACTTCGCTCGGCAGACGCCGGTCGAAGAAGGTCAGGTATTCGGCACGGTGCGTGTCATCAATGCCTTCGGCAGCGAACTTGAAGCCGTAACGGCGGAATCCTTCACCGCAGATCTTCCGAGCGATGACAATCTGCATCTCTATGTCGATCTTCCAAAAACCGTAAACGGTCCGCTTCATGCCGGCGACAAAGTCGGAGAAGTCCGCATCTATTCCTATGATCAGCGTGTAAAAACGATCGATCTCATTGTCACAAAGGACCGCAGCGTAAATCTGTTCGGAAAGATACAGACCGGTCTCTACAACTATACCGGCGGACGCATCTGGCTCGGCGTGATTCTGATCATCCTGATCCTTGCGGCGCTGATCTGCCTGCTGGTGCTGATCCTCATGACCCGTGCGCAGAACCGCCGGCGGAAGCTCCGCAGGCGCAGCCGGCAGCCGTAATATCCATCATCCGCGGTGAAGATCACTGCGGATGTTTTTTTTCAGGCATATCGCTTCATCTGCGCCGGGATTCTGTTGTATATCGTTGTTACAGCCGCCGTATCCGGAATACGGTTCCGGCATCATTCATTTATTTAATCATTCATTTATTTAAAAGAGGTCATAACATGCATATTCAGGAAACCGTACAGCAGATCAGAAGCGGTGCATTAAGCAGTGTGGAACTGTGTGAAGAAAGCATCCGCAGAATTCTG
>CAMOOA010000115.1 GCA_946621045.1 uncultured Erysipelotrichaceae bacterium | reverse complement strand
CGCCGAGCACTTCCGAAAGGATGGCGCCGAGATTGCCGTATTCATCAATGGAAATAAAACGGTCGACTTCCGGCATCTCCTGTTCCAGTTCCGGCTTGTAGCGCTGTGACAGGCAGCCCATGACGATCAGCTTCTGCAGGCCGGCCTCCTTGTAATCTGCCGCCTCGAGGATCGTATTGATGGCTTCCATCTTTGCGTTTTCAATAAAACCGCATGTGTTGATGATCACCGCATCCGCATCGGAAAACTCCGAAACGGTCTCGATTCCGCTTTCCCTCAGGATTCCGAGAAGGAACTCGGTATCCACCAGGTTCTTGGCACAGCCAAGTGAAATAACTCCGATTTTCATGTTGTTTTTCTTACTTCCCGCCCTATTGTAACACAGGCGCAAAAAACGCACCGTGCAACCGATGCGTTTCCCGTAACATCAGTCCGCAAGCGTTCCAAACGGATCCCAGGGTTCCAGAACCGCAGCCCTGCCGTTCAGTTCCTTCCGCTGCTTTGCGGTCATATATTCTTTCCTGACCGAAACCTCATAGACATATTTGTCAAACCAGGTATCCGAGCAGATGTAATAGCCCTTGTTTGCCTTTTCATCGCCCCAGGAGTTTTCAATCTTCCAGCGGGTCGGCTTTCCGTTGACAAGGTTCACGCCGGTGAATACCATCGCATGATTCATGGCGCTGTGCCGGCTGTCGAGCATCTCCGCCTTGGAAAGATCCAGATTCATCCCGAACGTATGGGCATAATCATATGCCTGATCATCCCAGAGCCCGCTCGTGCGGTTTCCGTCTTTTCCGCAGTCGCATCCGAACCAGACCGGTCTGCCGTCCTTCAGCTGACGGATCACCGCATCCTTGAACTCTTTGATCGGAAGATTCAGATAACGGATCTCATTTCCCGCGACAACATTTCCGATATATTTGACGGTATACATCTTGTGGTACGGCTTATCGTCCGTCGGCGCATTGATCAGAACCGCATACTCGTTCAGATCTTCACCGAAATACTTCTCATAGAATTCAAGCGGTGTGACATCCTGTACCGCATGATACTTTTTCTTCGCGTCCCGGTACTCAAATGTAAAACTCATCGGCGGCATGCCGAAGCAGTCCGCAATCAGCCGGTAGCACTCTTCGAGCGCCGCTTTCCGAAGCTGTTCTTTCTCGGCCGGCGTGTCTGCCCTGCGGACATCGAGGGCGAAGCGGCGGAGCCGCTGATTGAGCAGACCGTTCATCCGTGCGGTATGAGAGCTGGCATAGGTTTCCACCATTGCCTCCTTGGGACAGATACCATATTTGCGGATCAGACTGACCGCCATATCCCACTGTCCGCCGTCGCTGATCCCATTGTCCAGCAGCCACTGCATCGTCCTGTCATCAAGCGGTTTGTCACCTTCCGCAATGACGCAGTTCATAAACCAGTTGCATTTTTCCAGCTTGTCATAGAATGCGACGTAATTCTGCGACAGTTCAAAACTGCGGATATTGTATTTCTTTGCGATCATTTCCCGCATCACATTGAGCGCCGAAAAGATCCAGCAGCGTCCGGATGCTTTCTGATTGGTCACCGGCATCGTTTCGATTTCGATGGAGAATATATTCGGATTGGCATTCTTCGCCTCAAATACGGCCGCCGCGGATTCAAGATCGCGGTCCGTGAGCGCATTGCGCACGATGCGGTTCACATCATCCGCAAGATACGCTTTCCGCAGTGCTGTCAGTTCCTGTTTTGTGATTGATTTCATCTGTTATCTTCCTCTTTCTGATATCGCTTCACCGTTTTCATGAACGGCGTGTAAATTCCATTCCGCATGTCGGACAGTGCACGCTGACCTCTCCTCTGCCTTTCGGCACCCGGCAGATCTGATGGCATTTCGGACAGAGATAATAGCGGTGTTCCCTGTCCTTCTGTCCCAACACCCATGCCTTGAACAGGCGCCTCGGAACGGTGGTTTTTTCCAAGAATACCCGGTTTTCGCCAAGCCGCTTCACCCGGTTCTTTGAAAGTGCCCGGAAGATCACAAACCCGAGCAGAACCAGCGAAGCCGCCATGCAGGCGGGCACGCCGGTGATAAGCCCGGCAATATCCGCGATCAGTGCGCCGGCAAACATTGTATAGTTCAGTTCATCATATCCGTACCGGTCACGCATGAACCGGTACATCCATTCGCGAAAGCGTTTCACTTATTTCCTCCTGCTGCGCCCTCATTCTCTCTGATCTGAAACCGGATCACAAGCGCAAGATACCATATCATGTAAACGCCGAACCCGGCCATGACATCGGTGATAAAATGCATGCCAGCCATGATCCGGGACAGTGCCACAAGAAACGTGAACAGAAACGAAGCGGTCCAGTAGATCCACGGTTTCTGCGGAAGATCCTCAAACAGATCCGGAAGAAAGGTAATAAAGAAGATTGCGGATGCCGAGACGGTATGGCCGCTCGGAAACGAGCGGTAAAAATCTCTTCGAAGCGCAAATCCGGCAATATGAAACCACTCCCGGAACGTTGCGCCTTCCTGCAGAATCGCCACAAACCGCGGCCTTCCCCAAAGACATTTCATCAGCTGTACGGTAAAGAACGAACCGGCCGTAATCACGATCCCGAGCCAGAGAAGTTTTTTTCGCCGTTCCGTGAGCTGCGGCAGCGGCAGGATCGAAAGCAGACCGTAAAACAGCAGCGATGTACCGGCTGTCAGCAGAATCTCACTGAGGATCCATGATTCAAAATCAACCAGTGTCCACCCGCACGCAATGCAGAGTCCCGCCTCGGTCAGACGGATCAGAATACTGCCTGATTTATCCGGATAAAGCGCCCGCAGACACCATGCAGGAATAAAAAAAGCAGGCAGCGGACCGATTCGTGCTCCCGAGATTACCAAAGCCCGGATCTCTCTGGCGGTAAGATATCCGGAAAACGGCAGATCATATACCGACAGATACAGAAACAGGCCGAAATATGCGATGCCGGTCAGTACCGGCAGTACAGCTTGACGTTTCATTCGCGCTAATCATAAAACGGAACCTTCGTTCTTGCAAAGGTTCCGTCATTTTGTATTTCCTCTTACGGCGCCTGCACAACCGCAATCGCCATTCCTCCGTCATGCGAAATGCTCACTGAAAGCTCCGGATGATCCTTGATATAAGGTTTTCCGACGGCATCATTCAGAACGGAACAGCTCAGCCAGTCCTTCATGCCGGTCGCCTTATACAGCGCTTCCTTTGCGGCAAACCGTCCGCCGATATATTCGATCCGGCGGGAGGCGGTGTTCCGCCCGGCAAGCTCAAGCTGTTCATCCGCTGTCAGCACACGCCGGATAAAAGCCTCATCGTCCTTCACTCTGGAAAGATCCGTGATATCGACGCCGATCATCGTTTCTCCACTTCGGCAGCGGCAGAAAATACCTTGTCGCCATCCATGACACCGTCGATCCGGTACCTGCCGTTTTCATACTCGTAAAACAGCGTTACCTGATCCCCGTACGACAGTTCCTTCAGATAGTTGATCTGAATGGTTCTGACCCGGGTCACTTCATGGAAATGCATGTCATACATGTCATCGATCCAGTCCAGATACCGGGTATTGTTCATATGTCCGTTGAGATCAATATCGGAATACATCACCTTGCGGATGATGGCCGGAATATCCGATTCGATTGCCCGCAGTCCCATCGGCAGCGGCGGCATCCCCTGTTCTTCGACACCGGGAATCTCGATCTGTTCTTCTTCCGGAACGATCGGAGTTCTTGAATCCGCGTAAATCAGAAGCCAGATTGCAGAACCGCGCAGAATCAGCGACCCTTCGCTGTCCCGCACTTCGTAATAACGCGGGAACATCATGTGGGCGCGTTTTCCGGCGATCGTCGAAATCGTGATGGTTTCGTCGTAACAGATCGGGCGCTCCATTTCGAGCCGCATCCGGGAAATCACCCAGAGCATTCCCTTATCAAGGGTTTTATCACGGGTAAGGCCGATCCGTTCCACATCCGCAATGCTGATTTCCTGCAGTATGGAGAACAGCTTCGAAAGACGCAGATGCTGAAAACGGTCGCAGTCAGAAGACAGGATCTTTATTTCTTTTGAGTGATACTCAGGCATTTGCAGCGCCCTTCTGCGCTTCGCGGATGGC
>CAMOOA010000114.1 GCA_946621045.1 uncultured Erysipelotrichaceae bacterium | reverse complement strand
ATAGCACTGTGCGGAAAAGGAGGGGTCGGAAAGACCTCTGTTTCGGCAGTGATCGTAAGGACCCTCTGTCAGTCCTGCCCGGGCAAACGGATCCTTGCGATTGACGGCGATCCTTCGGTCGGTCTTGCGACGGCGCTCGGCGTGTCGGAGAAGGGAACGATCAATGATATCCGTGAGGATTTCATCCGGCTTGCGGATCAGCGGAAGGACGCCGAGGCAATTGAGATGCTGCATGAAGCCAGGGACCGAATTTTCGATTCCCTGGTGGAAACCGACGCATTCTCGTTTCTTGCGATCGGACGGCCGGAATCCGCCGGCTGTTACTGCTCGGTAAATGATTATCTGCGCGATCTGATTACGATCGTCGCGGATCATTTTGACTATGTCGTGATTGACGGAGAGGCAGGCATTGAACAGATCAACCGGAGAGTCATGGAGAAAGTGAACCATCTGGTATTTGTTTCAGATGCCTCAAGAAAGGGACTGGATGTGATCCGGACCATCGACACCGTCGCAAAGGAACTCGTCGTCTATGACAAAGCGGGCGTGATCCTGAACCGCCTCCATGATCCGAAAGTCGCAGAGAGCCTGGACCTCGGCGGTCTCGAACTGCTTGCGGCGATTGGGGAGGATCCGCTTGTTCAAAGCTACGATATTGAAGGGAAATCACTGCTTGCACTGCCGGATGACACCCCGCTGTGTCAGGGCGTCCGGACCGCGTTACAGAAAATGGAGATTATCGCATGAGAGACCTGAAACATCTTTATGAGCTGGAGAAGCTGCTGCTGAATGTTTCGAATGATTATATCAGCGCTGCCCAGCAGGAAGGAAAACTGTGTATCGGCACCGTCTGCGACAATGTGCCGGAACCGCTTCTGAATCTTCCCGGATGCTTTTCTGTCCGGCTTCGTGCACCGCGCACCGGATCGATGGAAATCGGCACCTACTACATGACGAATTTCCTGTGCGAGTATACCCGGGCGCTTCTGGAGCGCGCCATTGAAGGAGGCTTCAATTTCCTGGACGCGCTGATTGCGCCGGACGGATGTTCGATGCTGAACCGCTGTGTTGAAAACATGGAACTTCTGAAAACCATGAAGAAGGAACACTTCTTCAATGAGTTCATGGAAATTCCGATGAAGGCGGATGACAACGGTCTGTTCCTGTATAAGCTTCAGTGCACGAATCACATTCTGAAACCGCTGAAGGAACACTTTGCCATCGATATTTCCGATGACGCCATGCGTCAGGCGGTGAAGGAGCACAACCGTGTCTGCGATCTCATTCAGGAGATCGGACAGTTCCGCAAGGCGGACAATCCTGTCATTACCGGATATGAGTTCCACATCCTGACGCTTGCGACCTACGTCATGCCGAAGCGTGACATCATCCCGATCCTCGAAGAGACGCTCGAAGAGCTGAAGCACCGCGAGCCGGATGAGAAGTCCCCGTGGAAAGTCCGTGTGGAATTTGTCGGCTCCGAAGTGGACGACTCCGACATCATCAAGGCGATCGAGGAATGCGGTGCCTATGTCTGCGCCGACCGGTTCTGTTACGGTTCCTTCCCGGGCCGCACCAGAATCGAGATGTCCGATGATGAAGATCCGCTGACCGCGATCTGCCGCAAGTACATGTATGACTGCCAGTGCGCAAGAATGATGAACAAGGACAAGATCCTCGGCCGCCGGCAGTATGTGGCGGACCTTGCGAAGGAATACAAGGCAGACGGAATCATTTACGAACAGATGAAATTCTGTGACCCGTGGGCATATGAACGCATGGTCGGAACCGTTGTCCTGCGTCAGGACTACGGCTATCCGGTCCTCTCCGTTGACCGTCCGTACGCAAACGGCGGCAGCGGACAGATGCGGACAAGAGTTCAGGCGTTTGTCGAATCGATTGAAATCAAAAAACTGGCGAAAGACAGGTAAGGGATATGGCAAAGGAAATCGGAAAAGATAAATTCGGGTCATTCTATACCGGCGGAAAAGTCAGAAGCCGCAGAGAATGGCGCGGTGTGAAAGATACACTGTATGACTATTCCAGATGGCTGTATATCATGGCCCAGCTTGGAAAGTTCATGATGAAGCCGCGGAATGTGAAAGGATTCTTCCGTTACCGCTGGATGTCAAACTATCTGGCAGTGCCGATGATGGTGGACCGTTTCTCGCAGGGGCTGCGGGGACCGCAGCTGCGCATCCTGCATGAAGAATTCGACATCATCGTCTACGACGTCGCAAAGCTGCTCGACGGACTGTTCCGGGGTGACCGTCACCTTGGAAATGACAAGGCATACTCCGACAAGGTCGTACTCCTTGATGAAAACGAAATGACGACCTTCATGATGGGCTTCCCGACCCTGAAGGGACTCTCGCGTGAAACCCCGGCCGCCTATGTCTCGGTGCTTCTCAACCAGCATGCGGCGGAACGCTACATCGATGTCGCACAGGAATTCGGTCTGGCCGGTGACGTCTGCCCGATGCCGGAAACCGAAGCGGGCATCTCGATCGCGGATGACTTCCCGGTGCTCGGCGCCTGCGCGGTCCAGTGCAATACGACCTGCGACGGCTCGCTGCTCGGAAACGGGGTTATCTCCAAGCGTCTCGAACTGGAAGAAGGCATCCCGTGCTTCCAACTCGGCACACCGCTGCGGCACCGTGAAGATGAC
This sequence comes from uncultured Erysipelotrichaceae bacterium, assembly GCA_946621045.1. The sequence continues at coordinate 1,537 of CAMOOA010000114.1, read as the reverse complement.
GTGCAGGAATATGCCGCAAATGAAATGAAGGCATGCATTAAGTTTATTGAAGATCATACCGGTGAGAAGTGGGACTGGAAATACTACTTTGAATGCATGCACAGAGTCAATATCGCAACCCGCTCCCGCCAGGAATGGCTGGATATGAACAAGACCGATTACCCGCAGGTAGTCGGCGGAAACCTGGCGCTGTATACGGAAACCAACTACATGGCAATCAGCGGAAAGGTGGATCTGTTCCGGAAGGCGGATGAAAAGATCACGAAGATCGCCCGCAAGGCCTGGGAAGACAAGGTCATGGTTGCGAAGGAATACCGCCACCGCGCCATCATCTGGGGTGTGCAGTCGCACTTCTACATGGACTTCCTGGTATGGATCCTGAACTGCTGGGGCATCGTACCGCTGACGGATATGCTGTCAATGATCAATACCCGCATCTTTGCGGAAACAGACACACCGGAAAACCGTGAACAGGCATACTACGACATGGCATGGCTGAATGAAAACATGATCATGCGCAACCGCACGCACGGCGGCTATAAAGTCCTGCTGGATGAGCTGTGGGAGTTCTGCGAGGAATTCAACGCAGACATGGTCATTCTCTGGGAACACATGGCCTGCAAGGCACTGGACGGCATGCACGGACAGTTTGAAGAAAAGGCCCGTGAAAAGGGCATTCACCTGATCTGGGTCAACCACGACCTGTTTGACCCGCGTATTACATCCCGTCAGGGTGTACGCGATCAGGTCAACCAGTACATGCGCACGGTTCTGCGGGAAGAGCCGCTGGATCCGTCCCTTGAGATTCTTGACGACGACAAATCCTGGTAAACAGAAGAGGAGATACAGACTATGAAATTTTATGGCGGATGTGATTCCGGATCGACGTATACCAAGTGCGTCATCATGGACGAAACCGGAAAAATACGGTCCGATGTGACACTGCGTTCCAAAATCCGGACTGTGGAAAGCTGTCAGGACGCAATCAATCAGGCGGTAGAGAAAGTGCCGGAGCTGAACAGTCCGGCAGATCTCTCTTACCTTGTCGGTACAGGTTACGGCCGAAACAAGGTTCCTTCTGCGGATGAGAATATCTCGGAGATTTCCTGTCATGCGATGGGCGTTCACGTTGTGGACCCGACCGTCCATGCGATCATCGATATCGGCGGACAGGACGTCAAGGGAATTGCGGTCGATACTGACGGTACCGTGCTGAACTTTGCGATGAATGACAAGTGCTCTGCCGGAACCGGACGCTTCTTTGAGGCAATGTCCAGAGCGTTTGAAATGAGCCTGGAGGATTTCTCGAAGTTATCCCTCAGCGCAAAGAATACGATTCCCATCACCTCACAGTGCACCGTATTTGCGGAGTCCGAAGTCATCTCTCTGGTCGGTGAAGGAAAGCCGACCGATGAAATCGCCGCAGGTATTGAACTCTCTGTCGCAAAGCGCTGCTTTGTCATGGCAAAGAAGGCCGGCGCAACCGACCGGATCACGCTGACCGGCGGATGCGCAAAGAATGACGGTCTGAAGAAGG
>CAMOOA010000113.1 GCA_946621045.1 uncultured Erysipelotrichaceae bacterium | reverse complement strand
GGCATCCGGCAGCCGCAGTCCGTTTCCAGTTCCTTGTAGATGTTGATCAGGCTCGGCGGAATCTCGATGCCGGGATTTACGGAAAAGCACATGCCGTGCGCCTGATGCGGTTCATGATAGGGATCCTGTCCGAGGATCACAACCCGGATGTCCGGAAGATCGCACACTTCAAATGCACTGAATACCTGGGTGCGCGGCGGATAGATTTCTCGCGTCGCATACTGTTCCTTCAGAAATGCGGAAAGCTGTCTGAAATACGGCTGTTCCCATTCTGCCTTGAGCCAGGGATACCATTCGTTATGATTCATGAGCGCCTCCCGGTCGAAGAAGAAGGACTCGGTGAAGGGGTCGGTGTGGCAGCCGGCTTTTTCTTATTGATATCGACGCCGTTCTGCCAGTCCGCAATATCTTCCGCAAGCAGTTCTTCAAACGTTCCGTCTTTCTTCCGCAGATCATGTCCGATTTCGGTATACAGTTTCATCGTGACATTGGAGCCTTTCTGGCTCTTCCAGTTTTCATAGTCTTCATCAGCGCTGACAATACTGTCATCCTTTCCCTGCTGGATCAGGATCGGTATTGCGACATAGCGCGTATAATTCAGCGCCCCCATCGCATCCCAGTCTTTCCAGTAGGAAAGCGGATATCCGCCGATGACTGCCGTATCGTCCGCATCCTCTTTTTCCAGCGCTGCGGCTGCTTCTTCGGCAGCTGCCTCATCCAGCCAGCATGCCCGCTGAAACAGTTCTGTTCCGCCGGAGGTAAACGGCGCATTGATCAGAACCAGTCCGCCGGTAACTTCAAAGTGATGATAGACATAGGAATAACCCATGGTGCCGGCCGCGCCGTGACCGACATAAATGATCCTGCGCGCATTGACCGGATAGGTTTCCAGGCTGTGAAAGATCGAAGCCATATCCTCACTCAGCATCATCTCCAGATCATATCCGAACATTTCATTCAGCATCGGATCCTCGTAACTGCGGGTGTTGAACCGCACACTGGCAATTCCGTTTTCCGCCAGCGCATGCGCAAGATCCCGCCGCAGTTCCGCATTGGGACCGGATTCATTCATCGCATCATTCAGTTCCTCACCGACAAGCACCGCAACCGGCGGGAGTTCCGGTTCTTCCTCTTCCTCATCGGATTCTTCCGTCACCGGAAGCGTCAGGATGCCGGTGATCTTCGGTTCGTTTCCCGCATAGATCCATTCTTCCGTCCAGGCTTCGGACTGTTCGGGTTCGCTGAAGGCAGGCCGCATGAAGGAATGCATCGCTTCGATCTCAAGATTTCCGTTCATCCGGATCACCGCTTCCCGCACGCCGTTCGGTCCGCTCAGAAAGACGACTGCACCGATATTTCCGTCGCGGAATACCGGGGCGGCGCCGGCAGGCGACCAGGGACCTTCCCCGTCCGCAAGCCATTCTGTCCTGACACTGTCCGCAGATGTCTGCATGGTGAAAAGAGAAGCGATGTCTTCCCATCGTTCCTCTGCAAGCGCCAGTTCAATTTCTTCCGCCTTTCTCACAACACTGCCGTAGGTAATGCCGGGCGCGGTGACGGCCTGTTCCCGGGAAGCAGTCTCTGCTTCCTGACGGACAGGTACGGTTCCGGCATCCGCAGAGGCGGCGCCGGATGCACAGCCGCTCAGCAGCACGGCGCAGATCAGGCTGATTACTGTATTACGCAAACGGTCCTTTTCTCCTTCTTCTGTAAAGATTGAATCCTGCGATCAGGGCAATCACCCCTGCCGCGCCAAGTCCGATCCATGCATACGGATAGTTCAGATACGGCCGGACATCCGCCGGAACTTCCGGCTCTTCGATTTCCCACGGAATTCCCGGTTCCGGGCTGATTCCGATTTCTTCTTCGGTGATCTCTTCCGGCGCAGGTTCACTTTCCGGGTGAATATAGTTTTCCACATCCGCTTCCACATATTCAAACGGACGGTCACCGCCCTTCATGAGAACGGTATTGAATTCCTTCAGATCAAACTTCTGGCCGAGTGCTTCCTCTGCGTTTTTGCGCAGTGTCAGGAATTTCATCATTCCGACGCCGTACGGCAGAAGCAGGCCCGGTCTCTGCATCACGAAGTCAGCGATCTCCTGTGCGCTCTCTCCGTTGAGTCCGATGCTTTCCAGCCACTTCGCGACCTCCGGAATACTCCAGCCAAGACCGTTTACCGCAAGGTCCACCGCCGCATCCTCGACATAGGACAGGGCAATATAGATCCGGTTCAGTTCTGCCGCGTCCGGATCGATATCGCTGAATTCCCAGGCGCACCATTCGGAGTACATGCCCCAGCCTTCCTGATAACCGATAAAGTCATAGGAACGGCGCAGGAACGGTTCCGGCTGATTCAGAAACCAGGTGATCTGAAACAGATGTCCCGGGAACGCTTCATGGGCAAGCGTGGAATAGAGTTCATTGGGATCTTTTCCGACCGCCTTCTCGTTGATGCGCACCACATTGTGCTTGATGTCATCGATCGGCGGCGCAAGATAATAGGCAACGGTCGCATCGTTTGCGACGGAAGGATCGAGGTAGTCATGCTCATAGGTTACTTCCGGACCTTCCGGGAACATTTCCAGATGCGACTGCAGATATTCAAGCACTTCATCCGGCCCGGACAGTTTTGTTGTCTCGGTTTCATAGAGCTCGTCCACCGCCGGATTGCGCAGATACAGTTCGATGTACTGATCGACAAGATCTTCCAGGAAAACGCCGCAGTCATCGAGCAGTTTCTCCACACTGTCCTGACTGCTTGTTTTAAAGCGCGCAAGTGCGGCGTAGTATTCTTTTCCGCCGTTTTTATAGTTTGCGGTTCCGCCTTCAAAGGAACGGCTGCCGCGCAGCTTTTCCAGTTCTTCTTTTGCCTTGCGGTACGCAGGAATATAGGAGTTGATCACAATATCCCGGTTGCGCTTCTTATAGGTTTCCTTTTCTTCTTCACTGAGCCGTTCGATTTCATCGATCCGTTCATTGAAGATCACGATTAACATGCTGTCTTCGGTTTTGGCCGTGAATTCATCAATCGCCTCTTCCGTCATGTCCAGCTGATCATCCCGCAGGAAGAAGCCTTCCTTTGCCTGCCTGCGCGTAACCTCCAGCGCCTGATCAATGTAAGCCGGGACAGTGGAAAGCACGGTGAGGTAATCTTCCACATCTTCCGGTGTGTAAAACACAAACTCCGTGAAGTTGGTGGTCAGTTTGTCAATGATGCCGGATGCCGGATCAAAATAACTTTCAAACAGCGGCATAGAATTCAGTTCCCGGTAGGACTCCAGATACCGCTCATAGGTTTTACAGACCAGCTGCTGATCCTCGCTGAGCTTCTCCGGATTGATCGCACGGAGCTTCTCAAGCGATTCATCGGCGCGCTTTACCTCTGTCTCAAAGGATTCCCAGGAGGCATCCCCGACGGTGAGTTCCGGTTTGTCTATGGAAAGCCCGGCATAGTCCTTCACCGTGTAATGCATGGTCATATAGTCGCTTTCCATTCTGCGGATAAATTCGTCTTCGCAGAACCGTTCAAACTGTTCGGAATCGGATTCTTCCGCATATACAGGAGCCGGCATCGCTGAAGCCCATACTGCGCATGCCGTCACTGCGGCAGTTACTGTTCTCAGAAACCGCATAAACTGCCCCTCCTTTCGCATCGTTCCCATTATAACAAGAAACCGCCCCGGAAAGAGGCGGCTGACTGTCAGGGTTATGAACAGGCTTCGCATCCTGCAGGAATCATCTGATAAGATTTGTCACAATCGCGATCACAATGATTCCAAGGATCACGAGCGCCCAGAATACCGTTTTTCTGCGGTTCTCCATAAAGGAAGAACCGGTTTCCGCCTGCCTGTGTTCCGAGGCATACGCATCTGCGTCCTGGCGGGCCGTGACATTACGTTCCTGCCGTTTGAATTCTTCTTTCATCATCGCAGCATACCTTCCGGATCAGTCGTTATGAAGCGGCTTTGAAAGAATCATGCAGGAACACCGCGGCACACAGAATTCCCGGCTGCGCTGTGCAGACGGATTGCCGTTTTCATCCGCGATCACCGTATATTCATTTTCAAAATGGAAATAGTGCTCGTTCAGTGACGGATTGAAAATCACACGAATTCCGCCGGATCCGACGGCACCGTCGGCGATGTCAATGTCATAGAGAACGACATATCCGTCGGCCAGTGAGAAATGCACATACTTCTCGGTCTGCGCCCCGCTTTCAAGACGGAACGC
>CAMOOA010000112.1 GCA_946621045.1 uncultured Erysipelotrichaceae bacterium | reverse complement strand
CCGGCGGGATACATGCTTTGATAACCGGAATATCAAAACGGAAAACACAGACTGTCCTTCCCTGAAGGGCAGTGTCTTTGCGTACGGATCGTTATTGCGGCAGAAACAGGCGATCGGGAGTAAAAGAACATGAAGAAAATATTCAATGCGGCGGCTTTTGTCTGCGGAATGGATGAGGAATACCCTTATCAGATCATACAGGGGATCAATGAGTATGCCCGCGAACATGCAATCAATGTTTCCTATTTTGCGTCCTTCGGCGGAGTGGTGGAAAACAGCTCGTTTGATGAAGGTGAGTACAGTATTTATAAACTGGTGCAGCTTTCCGCGTTTGACGGCGCATTTCTTCTGACCAACACGTTTTCCGATCCAAAGATAAGGAATCAGATTGTCGACAAAGTAAAACAGGCAGGTATCCCGGCCGTCATTTTCGAATGCAGTGATTACGAAGAGTTCCACGACATAAGCATCAATAACTATGCCGTAATGAAACAGATGGTGGAACATCTTATTACGGAGCACGGAGCGAAGACATTCAATTACATTTCCGGTCCGGACGCCAATCCCGAGTCTCAGGCAAGGTATAAAGCATTCCGCGATGCGCTTTCCGAACACGGGCTTGCGTTTGATGAGCGGCGTCTCTATAAAGGGTATTTCCGCAGTTATGACGGAATCAAGGCAATCGACCGATTCCTGCGCTCGGGAATGAGTCTGCCGGATGCGTTTGTATGCGCCAATGACAGTATGGCGCTGACCGCAATGAACAAACTTCAGGCCAACGGGATCCGTATCCCGGACGATGTGATCGTGACCGGCTTTGACAACACATTCAATGCGCGCAGCGCATTCCCGGTTCTGACAACGGTGAAGCGGCCGCTGTATGAATCCGGACTGAAAGCCTGTGAAGTGCTGTACTCCCTGATGCAGGGAGACGAAATGCCGCGGAGCACCGTCATGGAAGCGGAACCTGTGTTTGCGGAAAGCTGCGGATGTCATCTCAACAGTGATGCCAGCGCACTGGAATTCAGAAAGGAAACGTCCCTCAAGATCGAGCGGACGTATACCGGCATCCATATTCTCAACAAGCTGATTGCGGCGCTGGCAGTCGCAAAAAACCTCGATGAATGCGCCGATGCGATTTACATGTGGCTCGATGTCATCGACTGCAATGATTTTGCGCTCTGTCTGGTAAGCGACTGGGAGAAAACCTACAGCAGGGCAGACGGCGGTCCGGATGCGGACAGATATCCCGAGGCAATGACTGCGCCGGTAATCTGGAATCACGGAATCCGCAGTGCCGTAAAGTCATTTCCGAGCCGGCAGCTTCAGCCCGAGCTGCAGATGAACAGCGGAAGAATCAGTTACTACATTCCGCTTCATTTCGGTCCGCGCATACTGGGATATTACATAATGTCCAACACGGATTTCCCCATCTACAGCAACCACTGCCACACGATCACGATGAGCATCAGCAACGCCATAGAGAATATTTCGAAGCTGAATGTCCTGGATCCGCTGTGCGGGATCTACAACCGAAACGGTTTCAATACCAATGCCGGGTATGTATTTGAGGAATGCGTCAAAACAAAAACCGCGCTGTCCGTCATATTCATTGATATGGACGGGCTCAAGGCAATCAATGATACCTATGGCCATGGCGAAGGAGATGTCGCGATCAAGGCCATTGCACAAATCATTGAACAGTCCTGCGGAACCATGGATGTATACGGCAGGATCGGCGGCGATGAATTTGTCGTGGTCGGGCGGGGAGAAAACTTTGCCGGAATATTTGAAACGCGCTTTAAGGCGGAACTGGAACGGAGAAACCGGGAGTCGGACAAACCGTTCCGTCTTTCCGCCAGCATCGGATATATCAGTGCGGTGCCCGATGAAACCGATACCCTGCTGGAATTTGTACAGCGGGCGGACGCAAAAATGTACCTTGCGAAAAAGGCGGGAAAGAAACAGCGCAAAAACTGAAAAAACTGCGGCGTGTGATCACGCCGCAGTTCATTTCGGGTATTCACTTTGCGTATCTGCGGACAAACTCTTCTGCCGGAAGCGGCATGGAGTAGTAGAATCCCTGGAGATAATCGCAGCCGATTTTTTTCATTTCGTCTGCTATTTCCGCGGTTTCAACTCCCTCTGCGGTAAGCGCCAGATTCAGTCCCTTGAATGCATGGACAATGGACGGCAGGACTGCGTCCCTGTCGCGGATATAGTCCCAGACTACTTCCATATCGAATTTAATGACTGAGAACGGATAATGTTTGACGTGTGTCAGATTGGAATAGCCGGTTCCGTAATCATCCAGCACCAGTGTAAAGCCTTTATCACGGAGCTCTGAAAGCTGGCGGTCAAGCGTCTTGAGATCAATGACTGATCCCTCCGTCACTTCGAGATGAATGCGGTCTGCGCTCACATCGTACTGATCGATGATGGCGCAGAATTCTCCGGCAAGATCTTTTTTCATGCACTGAATCGGAGACAGATTGATGTTCAGCCATTCCATGCCGGTGCGTTCAAGATTTCCGTCACGGATAAACGCGCATGTTTTTTCAAACACCTGTTTGCCGAGCCGGTTGATCTGACCGTTCTGTTCCGCGATGGGAATAAACAGTCCCGGAGAAATAAGCTCGCCGTTTTCCCGCCGTATTCTGGCAAGCACTTCTGCGCCGCACATCCGGTCGGTCTTGCTTTCGATGATCGGCTGAAGGAACAGTTCCACCCGGTTTTCTTCAATTGCCCGTTCCAGCGCGCGTTTGACATCAACCTGCCGGTCGATATTGCGGGCCTGATCCAGGTCCGTAAGACTGCCCGCCTCGGAGGCGGATTTCTCAAAATCGTTGAATGCGGCAAGCAGACGGCTGATGATGACATCTGCGCTGTCCTGGCCGGAGATACTGCTTACCCGCACGAATGAAACATTCAGGAAGAGATCAGCTTCTTCTGCGTTCCATGGCTTCTGAAACCGGTCATAGATCTCCTTCTGCATGCTGTCCCAGTCCATTGCGCTGTCTCCGATGATTCCGAACCGTCCGTTTCGAAGATAAAAGACATTTCGTTCCGGGTACTTCCGGTTGAGGTAGTCGGCAATCAGCGCAATGCCTTCATCCATCTGGCGGCCGCTGTAGATTTCACGTTCATAGGAATAATTGCGAAGAGCTGCGCAGAGAATCCGAAACTGTTTTGTATCGTGGATTTCATCCAGTACCGTGTAGAATCCGAGGTCATTGAATACAGGACCTCTGTTTGAACGGTAAAGATCAGGATTCACAAAGGTGAGATAGATCATGACGATTGCCATCAGGCAGAAGGTATGCATGATGAGATACGTCGGAAACAGGAAGCGGAACAGATTTCCTGCTAAAAGTACAATATTGAATAATACCGCAACGAACCGTTCTTCTTTTTTGAGATGTCCTCCGTGCCGTGCGATCAGTACCAGTGAAAGGAGAATATAGAAAACAAACACAACATAAATGATGTTGTAAAAAGGACCGTTCTGATATCCGTTTTCCCCGATGAAAAAAACGGTATGCAGGAAGGGCGAAAGAAGCGTGATTGCTTCTGCGCCAAGGAAGACCGCGCTGTATGCCAGAAACTGTTTCGGCGAATGCGAGAGCTTCATTTTCAGCACATCGGTGGTGAAGTAGAAAAAGCAGAAAATCCGCGCAAGAAACAGTACGAAAAACAGAAGATTGATGATATACAGCAGTGGTTCCGGCCAGTATGAAAAATGATTGTCCGCAGCGCTTGCAAGTACGTCAGAAAAAATGACAAGACAGTCGACGCCAAGCAGTACGATAAAAGTTTCATTGATACGAGTGGGAAGTTTGGGACGGTTGAAATAGTATCCAAGAAGTATCAGGAGAATCATGATACTCGGAATCACAAAACTGAAATTCCACATAGGTGTCTCCTAACCGGTAGAGATGCAGCCATGGTATCCCCAAATGCATTATGCATGACAATATATAAAAAAACAAACAGAAAGAATCCTGCCCGCATGCCAATATTTTTTTCCGGCGGTCCGCAGTACCCCGCAGAGGCGGACGAAAGGTGATTATTCCCGTTAACTGCGCATGATATCTTTCCTCTTTCACGGTACAATAGGATCACCAAACGGAAGCGGACAGCGCTTCCGGATTCCCGGGAATGCCGTTTCACGCTGACATAGTCAACTACCCGGCACTGAAGTTTTGTCGCCTTCGGCGATCACTCGCCGTGACG
>CAMOOA010000111.1 GCA_946621045.1 uncultured Erysipelotrichaceae bacterium | reverse complement strand
ACTTTCCGGATCACATGTTCGAGCGCTTCCGGATAGAATTCATAATCCATCTGGGTCAGCTCTGCGCCTTCCGGACACGGCAGCTGTCCCTGCGGACCGTACTGTGTACGGGTATAGTTCTGTACACCGAGGAAGTCATCCCCCTCGATAAACGGCAGGTAATGACGGAACTCTTCGTCCCAGGCAGCCTCCGCAAAGGATTCGCCTCCCTCGAGTGCCTGCAGGTCATGCATGGAAAGCGTAATGCCGACCTTGATGTTTGGATAAAGCTCTTTGATAACCTTCTTTGCGGCCTGATGGGCACGGAATACCAGCGCATCGCCTTCCGGTGTGCGGGAACTGACAAAGATCTGCGGTTCCGGTGTTCCGAATACTTCCGCATTCTCCATTGCCGCATACTTCCGGTTCTCCATCATTTTCGCAAAGTTCATGCCGACCTGGACGGTGCCTTCCGCATCCTTGCCTGCGGCAGCCGCAGCCTTTGCGGCCTGCGCTGCCATCAGCTGGAAGCGTTTTGCGATTGCCGCAAGCTGAAGTCCCATGTTTGCCTCATTGATCGTGCATACATAGTTCAGCTCACTGCCCAGCTGTTCGATGACATAACGGGTATAGCGGGCAAAGTCTTCGATCGTGCTCTCGGCTTCCCAGCCGCCCTTGCGGATCAGCCAGACCGGGCTCGTGAAGTGCATCAGTGTTACCAGCGGTTCTACGCCGTTTTCTTTACAGCAGGCAATGACCTTGCGGTAATGTTCGATTTCCGCTTCATCGAATTTTCCCTCTTCCGGTTCAATTCTTGCCCACTCAATGGAGAAGCGGTAGGCATTGAGTCCTGCCTCTGCCATCATCTTTATATCTTCTTCATACCGGTTGTAATGATCACAGGCAATGCCGCTCGGTTCGGTAAAACTGGTATGCGGCATCAGCTCCTGCGCCCAATAGTCACTGTGGATGTTGTTTCCTTCGACCTGATGGGCTGCCGTTGCGGCGCCGATCAGAAATCCCTTCGCAAAACTCATCTTACTGTTCCTCCAGTTTCATGCATACGCCTTCGGTAATGCCGTTTTCGTTGAATGCATCGACTCTGACATAGTAATTGCGATCCTTGATCAGGGCGCCGACCCGCTTTGGTTCATTGGAGAACACCATATAGCTGTGGTACAGCTTGTCCGGTGCGCTGCCGAAGAGAATGTTGTATCCAAGGGTATCGGCCTGCGGCTGAATTGTCACATTCATATCGAGATCCCCGGTGCGTACCGCGGTGTATTCCGGTACTGCCGGTGCTTCCCCATTGCCTCTTCCAAAGACGCGCAGTCCCGAGACACACGGTTTGAGACCATACGGAACCGCCATGTCCGAAAGCCGCAGATACCGTACATCAATACCTTCTTCCCGGATCACCAGATCATGAGAAAGATCGGTATCCGCATTCGATTTGTCTTCGATGACAAACCACGTTTCTCCGTCTTTGGAGCCTTCCAGTTTCCACTGTGTGCTCGAATCTGTCTCTTCAATATAGCGGGCCTGTGTTCCGCCGCGGATCTCTCCCGGGCAGGGAATATCGATCCTGTCATCCGCAAAGTTCACCTGTACGGCATGTACATGCATGACTTCTCCGAGATCCATCGCAAGCCATTCGGTTTTCTCTGCAGAAGAGGCCTGCCACCAGGTCTGTACATTTTCTTCGGACGCATGATCCGGTTCATGGCCTTCGGTAAAGGAAGACGCAGACATTTCCTTTCCCGCACTGAGCAGATACCACTCCGGGTTCGCCCACGGGTCGCTGCGCAGCGTATCCATATTCTGCGGCCAGTCGCCGTAGCGCTGGTTACAGAAGAGTTCGCCGTCTTTGTCATAGCCTGCCGGCCAGATGCCGACCCGGCGTTCAAAGTCATGATTGACGCTGATGCGCATCGTTGAGGTATGCCAGAGGCTTCCCTCCTTATCCTGCATGGTGGAGCCGTGTCCTGCGCCGGGCAGGAATCCGCCCGGTTTGTAGGAATACGGATTGTTTTCCGCCAGTTCAAACGGTCCCATCGGGGAGTCTCCCACATAGACACCGTCGGAATAGGTATTGTACTGGGTGCCGGGCGCCGCATACTGCAGGTAATATTTCCCCTCATGCTTGTCCATCCAGGCGCCTTCGATATACGGACGCTTTGACATCATTCCCCGGATCAGCGGTTTCAGATGCGCCGGAATCTGATCTTCGGGAACGCCCTGCCGTTTTACAAATGCCTGGAAACCGGCTTCGATTTCCGCTTCGCTTGCGGGCAGTGTGCTGTTGTCTTCGCCGATCCGCTCATAGCCGATCTCATACGGATGACCGTCGATCAGCGCTTTCTTTTCGCCCAGCGGATTCATTGTCTTTGGATCAAGCTCTACGCCGTAGATCGGTGTTTGGTTCGAACAGCCCCAGTAGAAATAGATCCGTCCGTCATCATCGATGAAGAGATTCGGATCCCAGTACGGGAAGGTTCCTTCGATCTTCTCATACGGTCCGTTCAGGATATCCTTTGTCCGGTAACGGTCGCAGTTGTGTTCCCGGCTCGAAGCGCAGAAATATACATACTCTCCAAGCACACGCACATCCGGCGCATAGTCGTATAACGGCAGTTCTGCCGGCAGACGATGCGCTTCCCAGTGCACCAGATCATCGGATACCCAGACACTGAGATTCATTGACGCAAAGATGTAGTATCTGCCCTTGAAACAGATCATTGAGGGATCCGCCGCTTCCCGGCAGATCTTCAGGATTCCGTTCATCCGCGGATCCGCATTGAACTGGTAACGGTAATTGATATTCACCGGATTACAGAGATACTTCATAGCTATAGTCTCCTTTTTCCACACTGTGCTTCTGTCCGTCCGACAGTTCAATCACTGCCTCACACGGAACCGAAATCACAAACCGAATCTGATTATCCTCACAGTACCATGCGCTTCGGATCTCTCCGTACGGAGACTTCCAGCACCCTTCCGCATAACCGATGGATCGATCCGGACACGGTTTTACGGTCAGCTTCCCTGCATTCATGGAAATGCCGCAGACGCCGCTGAGCAGCCAGCCGGATACCGCACCGTAGGAATAATGATTCAAGGAATCATGAACGGTGCCGTCTGCCCGGATGCCGTCCCAGGTTTCCCAGATCGTGGTAGCGCCCTTCTTTACGGCATACAGCCAGCCCGGGCACTCTTCCTGCAGTAACAGCCGGTATGCGGTATCGGAATGTCCGTGTTCCGCCAGCACCCGGCAGAGGTCGGGCGTGGAAAGAAAGCCGGTATTCAGGTGATATCCGTTTTTGATGATCATCGCATTCAGAGTATCTGCGGCGGTCTCTGCCTCGTCTTCGTTCAGAAGACCGAATGCGATCGGCCGCACATATTCACACTGGCGGTCGGATTCGATCACGCCGTCCTGCATGCAGGTAAAGCGGTAGGCATTGCGGATGTTCTCCGCAAGCTCACCGTACTTCTTCGCATCGTCGCTCTTTCCGAGCACTTCCGCGATTTCTTTAAGCAGCGATGCCGAGCGGTAATAGTAAGCCGTTGCGACTTCCGGCGCACCTTCCGTCATCGTCTTCTGCATCGCCATCATGTTGTTTATATCGGGCTGACACCATTCGCCGAAGTGGAAACCCTGATCGATCAGATATTCCTTCCAGGGATTGGCTTCATTCTGCGGACGGGTTTCTGTCCCTCTGGTTCCGCAGAAGGAGAGCCAGCGGCGCATCATGTCATAGTTTTCTTCGAGGATGGTTTTATACCCATAGGCCTGATATAAGGCCCAGGGAACCATGATGCATGCGTCGCCCCAGCCGGCCGATCCCTGTAACATATTCGAAATCATACTGCCGCTGTTGTTTACCGGCGCAATATTCTGCACTAATCCGTTTTCCGCCTGCGCAAGCCGGCATTCGCCAAGCCACTTCCGGAGGATCGGATAACAGTCTCCCAGCATCACTGCCGTCGGCGCAAACACACCGGCGTCACCGGTCCATCCGGCCCGTTCCCGGGTCGGGCAGTCGGTCGGAATATCGCAGAAGTTGGAGCGCATACTCCAGATACTGTTTTCAAAGAGACGGTTCACATCCTCATTGCCGCAGCGGAACCATCCGGTCTGCGGCATTCTGGAATAGACCGCAATTGCGGTGAATTCTGCATCCGTAAGATCGATATCGGTTTCGATTAATGCATAACGGAAGCCGTAGATGCTGAAGCGGGGCTTGAAGACATTCTCCCCTTCCTTACAGATGCA
>CAMOOA010000110.1 GCA_946621045.1 uncultured Erysipelotrichaceae bacterium | reverse complement strand
GTGATACCCGGTGAGATCGAGAAGTTTGTACAGTTCCCCAATACCGACTCTCTGAATGCGACCCTGCTTCATGATCAGAAGGGCGAGAAGGGCGTGGAGGAGCTGCCGTTCCATCACCGGATGATCATCGTCAGAAAACAGAAGGCAAAGATCGTTCAGATTGCCAAAGACTTCGGATGAGACTGCGAATCATCGGGTAATACGAGAAATACAACAGAAGGAGAATCATGCCATGACAAGAATCATTCTGACAGGCGCAAACGGATTTATTGCGTCCGTGATCCGTCAGTACAACAATGACCGCTTTGAATTTATCAATGTGACCAGAAAGCAGATTGATTTTACAAAGCCTGAGACCGTAACCCCGTATCTGATGGAACAGGACTTCGATGTGATCCTGCATACCGCCGCCAATGCCCAGACCGAGTTCTGCGCAAACAATCCGGAACTCTCGCATGCGGTCAATGTGGAATCCGCGATCAAAGTTGCCGAAGCCGCGCAGGCAAAGGGCGCAAAGTTCCTGTTCATCTCCACCGAGCAGGTATTCAACGGAAAGACGGAAGCCGGACCGTTTACGGAAGAAGATGCAGTAAACTGTGTGACCAACTACGGCAATCAGAAGATCGAAGTGGAACAGTGGCTGAATGCCAATGCGAAGGACTATGTCATTCTGCGTCTGTCCTCCATGTTCGGCATGGCAATGCCCGGCGTAAAGCCTAGCTCCAACTTCCTGATGCGCGCATGGAATGCGATGCGTACAAAGACACCCGCAAAGTTCACACCGAATGAACAGCGCGGTATGACCTATGTCATGCATCTGGCAGAGAACTTCGATAAGATCATCGCGCTGCCGGATGGAACCTATCATGTCTCTTCGGTGAATAACCGCACCACCTATGAACTCTGCCGCTGGATCGCGGAGGAACTCGGCTATCCGAAGGAGGAGATCGATCAGTACATTCTTCCGGACAATGAACGCTATGCGGACCGCTTCCGGGACTACCGTCTGAATGCGGATAAGCTGAAGGGCTTTGGTATCGATTTTGGAACCGTGGAAGAAGACCTGGACCGCTGTCTGAAAGACTTCGGCTGGCGCTGAGTCATTGATAACACACCTAAACAGAACCGTCTGTCGGAATGGACAGGCGGTTTTTTTCTATGGGGTTGACAAGGCGTGATACAGTTGTTACAGTTAATACAGTTAGTACAGATTGGAGGGAACGAAATGTTTCTGCTGAACCTGCAAAGCAAAGTACCCATCAACGTTCAGATTCAGGAACAGATCCTGAAATTCATTCAGGCAGGCGTGCTGAAGCCGGGCGACAAACTGCCCTCGGTGCGTCAGCTTGCTTCGGAAAACGGCATCAATCCCAATACCGTGGCGCGTGCCTATACCGAACTGGAAAAGAACGGTTATGTGTATAACCTGCCGAAAAAAGGTGTCTATGTCGCCGAGAAGGAACTGTCTGTTCCGGCGGATCCGGTGCTTAACGCGCTCCGGCAGCTGAAAGAACAGGGCGTAACGAAGAGCGAACTGCTCGCAAAGATTGAAGAACTCTACAGGGAGGAAGACCATGCTGAAGATTGAACATCTTGAAAAATCATTCGGAAGCCATCCGGTTCTGAAGGATCTGAATCTGGAACTGAAGGAAGGATCGGTCTTCGGACTGGTCGGCGTCAACGGTGCGGGCAAGTCCACACTGCTGCGGCTGATTGCCGGCGTCTATCAGTCCGATGGCGGAACGATTCAGTTTGAAGGGAAAGATACCTTTAAGGATGCGGATATCCGCGCTTCCATCTCCTTTGTATCGGATGAGCCGTACTATGAGCCCGGCACAACGATGGAATCGATGAAGCTCCTGTATGAATCGGTCTATCCGTTTGATCAGGCGCTGTTTAAAACCTACTGTGAAGAATTTGAACTGGATCCGTCCAAACCGATCGCCGGATTTTCCAAAGGCATGAAGCGCAGAATGTCGATTATTTTCGGTCTCTGCACGCATCCGAAGCTGTTGCTGCTGGATGAAGCGTATGACGGACTGGAGCCGCTGGCACGGCTGAAGTTCAAGCGCATCCTGGCGGAGCGGATCGAGGAAGAGAAGCTTTCCGTGATTATCGCCAGCCACAGCCTGCGGGAACTGGAGGACATCTGCGATTCCTTCGGCATCCTTGAAAACGGACAGATCAGTGAATACGGTGATCTGATCGAGACAAAGGGAAAAGTGAACAAATATCAGGCTGCTTTTAAAGAGGAAGTGACAAGAGATCAGTTCTCCGGCCTCGATATTCTGAGCTTCCAGAGTGAAGGACGCGTCGTTCAGATGGTCGTGCGCGGGGAAGAGGAAACTGTCCGTGCCGAGCTGGAAAAACATGACCCGGTGCTCATCGATGTGCTTCCGGTCACGTTTGAAGAACTGTTCATCTATGAACTGGAGAGCAGAGGGTAAACGATTATGAATAAAAAATATCTTAACTATCTGATCAAAAACCGGAAGGTTCTGATTCTGTTTTTCCTGGCGGTTTATCTGTGTGTATGTCTGACCTGGAACCTTTCCGCAGCCGGTACTGCGGTACCGGGCTATGGATACTATTCCGCCGCAAAGGCTGCCATCGCGATCTCCATTGTGCTGTGCTATGCACTGCCGGTGCTGCTGTTCTCGTATGTACATCAGCGCTCCAGTGCCGATCTCTACTTTGCGCTTCCTGTCTCAAGAAAAGAACAGCGCATCACGACCCTTGTATTTGCGTTCAAAATCTCCTTCGGCTATTTCCTGATTACGATGATTGCCGCATGGCTGCTGTTCGGTATCGGGAATGTTCCGGCAGGCCGGGTACTGGAATGCATCTGCTTCGCCGCATTTCTGATCATCACGCTGCTGTCGTTCAATACGATGCTGTATCTGCTCGCAAACAATCTGCTGGACGGCATCGTGACCATGGCTGCCTATACGATGTTTCCGGTAGTCGGAAGTATGGCGGAATCCATCATTGTTTCAAATATCGTAGCCGGGGGAACACCGGCAGTAAAAGACGGGATCTTCGTGTTCCTGTCGCCGGTGCTGATGCTGATCAGGAATTTTGCGGCGACGGTCTCCATGAACGGATGGCTGTTCCAGCAGTTCAATATTCCGTATCTGATCCTCAGCGCAGCGTATCTTGTCCTGAGCTGGCTTGTGGTCCGCAAGCACTTTGACGAGCGGCAGAGCGAACGGGCAGGGCAGATCTCGGATCATCCTTTGACCTATCCGACGATCATCAATCTGTATGCGGTGATCTTCCTGCTTGTATTCGGCAGCTACCTTGTCATCGAACCCGGACCGGAACTGATCGTCATGTATATCTTCCTTCTGGTCTGCTATGTCGCAGGAAGCTTCCTGTACCGCAGAAAGCTGAAGGTTGACGCAAAGATGATCGGCACCTATGTTCTGGAAGCAGTGCTCTGTGCCGGACTGATGTTCATCGGTTGGAAAACACAGGGCTTCGGCGCCGCAAGATCGTATTCCCTGACCGAATCCAGACAGATCGTCTATCAATACAACATGCAGGCGGAGCGGGAGAATCTCGGCCAGAGCACAGCTGCGGATCAGAATGCCTATGTCATGTTTTCCATTGCGGCGGATACGGACGGAAACAGCGGAGCGGAAGAATTCAAAAATCTCATGGAAAACTACCGCAGCCGGGCAATTGATGAGTTTTACGAAGGACAGAAGGATGGGGTGATGACCGGATCCTTCCAGGTCTATATGACCAATGACAACGGTTCGCACTATGAAAATTCCTATTTTTACAATCCTTCCGTTCCGTTTACGGAAGAGGAACTGAAACAGATCAGTAAATACGGGGATGTGGAAGTATACGTTTACGATGAAAACTTTGAGGAGGAGCATTATCTTCTGGATGATTATCTGAAGAAACGGGAGTCTCTCAGATGAATGCATGCAGGCTGCGGAAGCGGCCTGCTTTTTATAATCGAAAAACAGGTTTACCGCTTGAAGAAAGACGGTCTGCTGTAGGATAATTGCCATTGTATATATTGTTTTATCAAGGGGGATTTTCGATATGTTTGTGGCAGTACTTCTGTTTCTGCTTGGCTTTGTATTACTGATCAAAGGCGGTGACTGGTTCGTCGACGGCGCAACCGGAATCGCACACCGCTTTCATCTGCCGGAGATTCTGATCGGCGCTACGGTCGTCTCCATCGGCACTACACTTCCGGAGGTCATGGTATCCGCACAGGCTGCCCTGCAGCACAACAGCGGCATCTCCTACGGAAACGCCATCGGCTCCATCATCTGCAACACTTCACTGATCGCCGCGCTGACCATTGCGGTCCGCCCGTCCAGTGTTGACCGTGACTCGCTGAAGCTTCCGGTCACCGGATTCTTCATTGCGGCCATCATCTACAGCCTGATTGCCTATAC
>CAMOOA010000109.1 GCA_946621045.1 uncultured Erysipelotrichaceae bacterium | reverse complement strand
TTTATAAAAAAGGGGGGTTCATTAAACTTATGATGAAATGGCTTCAAAAACTAGGAAAATCCCTGATGCTGCCGGTCGCAGTACTGCCGGTATGCGGAATCCTCATGGGTATCGGATACGCACTGTGTCCGGCTACCATGCAGGGTGGTGAGATTTCCGGTGTCGCAAATCTTGTCGGCTTCTTCCTTGTAAAAGCCGGCGGCGCACTTATCGATAACATGGCACTGCTGTTCGCAGTCGGTGTCGCGGTTGGTCTGGCAAACGACCATGACGGAACTGCTTCTCTGGCGGGTCTTGTTTCCTGGCTCGTTATCACAACACTGTTAAGCACAGGTACCGTTGGAACCATGTTCCCGAACCTGATTGCCAACGAGGTCAACAGTATCGCGTTCTCCAAGATTCAGAACGCATTCATCGGAATCGGCGCAGGTATCATCGGATCCAGCTGCTATAACCGGTTCAAGACGCAGAAGCTGCCTGACTTCCTCGCATTCTTCTCCGGCAAGCGTTTCGTTGCGATCGCTACCGCTATCGCTTCCATTATCGCTTCCGCGGTTCTCCTGCTTGTATGGCCGCTGATCTTCTCCGGTCTGGTTGCTCTGGGTCAGGGAATCGTCAAGATGGGTTACTTCGGCGCAGGTCTCTATGCATTCCTGAACCGTTTACTGATTCCGTTCGGACTCCATCACGCACTCAACAACGTATTCTGGTTCGACACCATCGGTCTTGGCGATCTGTCTCACTTCTGGGCTGGTGATGTTACAGGCGTCAACGGCGTTAACTGGGATCTCGGTATTTACATGTCCGGTTTCTTCGCACCGATGATGTTCGGTATTCCGGGTGCTGCACTTGCGATATACCGCAATGCAAAACCTTCCCAGAAAAAGGCAGTCGCATCTCTGATGATCTCCGCCGCAGTATGCTCGTTCATCTGCGGTGTTACGGAACCGTTTGAGTTCTCGTTCATGTTCCTGGCGTTCCCGCTGTATATCGTTTACTCCCTGCTGTATCTGTTATTCACAGTTATTACATGCATCGTTGGTTTCCGCGGCGGATTCTCCTTCTCCGCAGGTCTCACTGACCTGATCTTCTCCTCTTCCTTACCGGCAGCGGCGAAGACATGGCTGATTATCCCGCTGGGAATCTGTGCATTCATCGTATTCTACTTTGTATTCGATTTCTGCATTAAGAAGTTCGATTTCAAGACACCGGGACGCGGCGATGATGAAGACGACATTCCGGAATCTGAAAAGAGCATTGTTCTTGAGAACAACGACTTCACCGAAGTTGCCAAGGCGGTTCTCGCTGCGGTAGGCGGAAAAGAGAATGTTGAAGATGTTGATTACTGTGTCACACGTCTGCGTTTCTCACTTAAGGATGCAACGCAGGTAAATGAGAAGGCATGCAAGGCAGCAGGTGCTGCAGGCGTACTTCGTCCTTCCAAGAATACCGCACAGGTAATCATCGGCACGAAAGTTCAGTTTGTTTACGACGAGCTCGCAAAACTGCTGAAGTAATCTGAATGTCCGGCTGAGAAAGACTGGTTCCTTTCTTAACCTCAGAGGATCCGACCGTAAACAGGCCGGGCCCTTTTGTTTTTATTAAGCGCAGGAACTCATCACAGAAAACCCCGGTCATCTGACCGGGGTCTGGGATTCAGCGGTTGATGCTCATGGCCATCCGCCGGTAGGTATGGCGGATTCCACGGATCGCAATACTGTATGTCATGATGTTTTCGGGAACCGCAATGCCGGGCAGGCCGCTGTCTCCGATATGATGAAGATCCGTGCCGCTTTGTTTGGCCATCAGAGCTATGGAACGGATGGTTTCCGGATCCGCGCCTTCCTGGCTGGTCCCGATCGCAGTCATTGCCAGTTTTCTGAACCGATGGATTTCATCAACCCGTTCTTTTACCCAATCCAGCGTAATCCCGGGGACTGTCCCAGGAGCCGGCATCAGAATGATATCCGCACCTGCTTCAATAAATTCATGAATGTCAGAGTGGGAAAGAATCTCACTGCCGCCTTCCCCTGTTCCGGACGCATGCATCTTTCCTGCCGCAAGAATGATATTATCGCCAAGCTCTGCGCGGATTTCACGCAGGGAATGAATAATTCCGGCATTTTCCACACCGATGCCCGGATTGCCGGTAAGCAGAATCAGATCAACTCCCATTTCAAACGCCTTGCGTGCATTTTCCTTTGAAGCAGTGCGGCCATCCGTAAGTGCCCATTGGGAAGAACTGTCTGTTACAGTTCCGGGTTCGAGATTGATTCCGATCGGACGGCCGACCAGACGCTTCAGCTCCCGGATCGTTTCCGATGGTTCAACGTGAGGAAGCCCCTGAATCACCGGATGATTCACATCAAACATATTCAGAAGAACAATATCCGCACCCATTGCGGATACCAGTTCCGCATTCGTAAGTGTTTCAAGAACCGGCGGAACAGAACCGATGGTTTCTGAAACCATGGTTCTTCCTTCACTCTCTGCGATCGCAGAAAGCAGTTCCGCAGCGCTCATCGCACTGAAATCACTGGCTGCGCAGTTCAGAATTCGTTTTCCCATAAATACCTCCGACTGGATACATTCATTGTAGTCCATCGCTGAGGAATTGGTCGGATCGAAAATGGCGCAATGACGGTGAACAGCCTTCAGTCAGACGTAAAAGCAGGAGCTGTATTCACTCCTGCTTTTCATGATCTGCGTCTTTCTGATCCGGTTTTTCCTCCGCATCCTTACGGTCTTTGACATAGGTTTCAAATGCCTTGGAATGCGTAAGGCCGACGTAGGCCAGTGCCGCAAGAGAAACCGCAAGACCGATGAGACGCTTCGCAAAGATATTCATGATTCCATTCTAGCAGGTTCTGAATGCAGGGCTGTTGTTGGGTAAGTGAAATTTCCTTGCGAATGCAGTTTCCTGCAGTGTTATGATTTTCCTGTATTTACGGAACGAAACAGGTGGGATGTGCGGAATGATTCCGTCGGACATCCAGAATAGGGAAGCGGGTGTGAGTCCCGCGCGAACTCGTCACCGTGAACCGCGTATTTCCGTCAGATGCCATTGGGAAACCGAGAAGGCGGCGGAAGTGTGAAGCGGAAGCCGGGAGACCTGCCTGTATTCGGTTCATGAGCGCCACGAGACCCTGGCTGCGCGGACATTCCGGACCCGGTTTTTTAATCGTGGTCCCGCGATGTCAGGCCGTGCGCGGACAGTACAGGAGGGACAGATGATGAACAACCGGAAAAACTGGCTTTATGTGACGGGCGGCGTACTGCTTGCGCTTATGCTTGCCCTGGTGTACTTCCTCAATAAACCGAAACTGGTCACCGGCGCAAAACATGTGACGGTCACGGTAAAGGAAGAAGACGGCATGGAAACATCCTATGAAGCGGATACCAATGCCGAATACCTTGTGCAGGTGCTTGATGAACTGACAAAGAGTACCGATTTCGTCTATGAAACCGTGGACAGCGACTACGGACCGTATATCACTTCGATTAACAATGTCGTCGCAGACTACAACGTGAATCAGAAGTACTGGGCAATCTATGTCAACGGGGAATACGGAAGTTACGGAATCGGTGAACAGCCGGTTACCAACGGGGATGTCTATACCTTTACGGTGGAGTAATCGATGCATAAACCCGGAACTGCCATCCGGCAGATGGTTCTGATCGCGGCGATGACCGCAGTGCTCGAGGTTGCCAAGTTTGCGCTGAACGCAATTGCCAACGTGGAGCTGATCACCCTGCTGGTGATGGTGTATACGCGGAAGCTCGGATGGAAGCTGACGCTTGCGTCCGTGCTCCTGTTTGCGGTGCTGGAAAGCATGTGGTGGGGCGTCAGTATCTGGACGGTAACCTACTTCTATGTCTGGCCGGTTCTTGTGCTGATCAGTGCGCTCACTTCCGGGGTGGATTCCCCGGTGATCAATGCGGTGATTGCGGGCGTGTTCGGCCTGTCATTCGGTGCACTGTGCGCATTACTGACACTGGTCACAGCCGGATGGAAGGCAGCCGTTGCCTGGTGGATTGCGGGCATCCCGTATGACCTTGTGCACGGAATCGCCAATGCGATTATCGTTCTGGTTCTGTATAAACCGCTTTATACGGCCCTGGGACATCTTTATACGAATCCGGAAGGGTGAAATTGCGGTATACCTTTTGACAGAGGTGTTATACAATAAAATCCCAGGAGAAACCAATGTCGGAAACACAGACTGTTAAAAAGAAAACTGTTCAGAAACAGAAGAAAAAGAGCACCAGAAGGAAACTGACACCGTTCACACGTCTGATCTGTATTGTCGTTATCCTGTTTTCGATGTACCTGCTTTACCGGGTCGCGGCGGAAGTTTATACCACGATTACCCTGAAGCGGCAGCTGCTGGAAGTCGAAGAAAAGTACCAGCAGGTACTGGATGAGAATGAATATCT
>CAMOOA010000108.1 GCA_946621045.1 uncultured Erysipelotrichaceae bacterium | reverse complement strand
ATGAACAGCGCCGAGCGCAAGGGCTACAGCGGAACACTGGTTTATACAAAACAGGAACCCCTTCGTGTCCTGTATGACATTGAAGGGGATGAGACAAAGGAAGGACGGGTCATTTCTCTGGAATACCCGGACTTCTGGTTTGTCTGCGCCTATGTGCCGAACTCCAAGGAAGGGCTTGCGCGTCTGCCGTTCCGGATGGAATGGGAGGCATGCCTGCGGAAGCATCTCATGAAGCTCGATCAGGAAAAACCGGTCATCTATACCGGGGATCTCAACGTGGCGCATGAGGAGATCGATATCAAAAATCCGGCGTCCAACCATAAGAATGCCGGCTTCTCCGATGAGGAGCGCGAAGCCTTCGGAAAACTGCTGGCCTGCGGCTTTACCGATACGTTCCGCACACTGTATCCGGACACCGTCCGCTACAGCTGGTGGAGTTACCGCTTCAATGCCCGGAAGAACAATGCCGGATGGCGGATCGACTACTTCGTTGTATCGAATCGTCTGATGGATAAAATCGAAGACAGCATGATCTTTGATTCCGTGGAAGGCAGCGATCACTGCCCGGTCGGACTGACAGTGTCAATCTAGTATTTGACATAATGAATTTGGTACAATAGAGTTATGTTTTCGGCGGTAACTACTGCCGTCCGGACGAATTCTGTCCGGAGGAAAAGGAAGCGGAACAGCATCATTCAGGTTCGATGCGTCAGAATCTGTTCCGCTAAATTCGGAGGCAATTATGAACGTCAGAACAATGGTGATCGGATACCGTGATGAACTGGTGAACCGGCTTGGAAAACTTGTCGCAATCAACAGCACGGAAGGACAGCCGGAAGAAGGCGCACCGTTTGGGAAAGGTCCCAGAGATGTTCTGCATGCGGCACTCGGCATGCTGGAACAGGATGGGTTTAAAACCGTCAATCTGGATAACTACTGCGGTTATGCGGAGATCGGTGAAGGAAATGAACTCATCGGTGTGATCGGACATCTGGATGTCGTACCGGCAAACAGGGAAGACGGGTGGAATACCGATCCGTTTGTGATGACGGAAAAGGACGGCATTCTCTACGGCCGCGGCGTCAACGATGACAAGGGCGCAGTGGTCGCCAGCATGATGGCGCTCAAGGTTCTGCGGGATCTGAACGTTCCCATAAACAAGCGCATCCGTCTTATCATGGGAACCAATGAGGAAACCGGTTCGCAGTGCCTGAAGTACTATGTGGATCACGAAGGGCATGTCGACTACGGGTTTACGCCGGACGGAGAATTTCCGGGTGTTCACGGCGAAAAGGGAATGCTTGCGGGTGTTTTCCGCTGTGACAGGACCAATATTCTTGATATCCGCGGCGGCACCGCACGCAATATCGTCTGTGCACGCTGCACCGCAAAGGTTCCGAAGACCTGTTATTCGTCAAAGAAGTTCGGCGACTGGCTCCATAATCTGAACATCGACTTTGATGTGACAGAGGAAAACGGCGTCAATACCATTACGGTTTACGGCAAGGCCGCACATGCGAGCACACCGGAACTCGGCATCAATGCCATCTCCTGTCTTCTCGTTGCGCTGAAGGAAGCCGGCATGCAGGATCCGTTTGTGGATTTCTACTGCAGTCACTTCGGTCTTGCGACGGACGGCGCCGGGCTCAACGCAAAGCTGGAAGATGAATTCGGCGTTCTTACCCTGAATGTCGGAATGATTTCGATGCAGGACGGCGTCATCACCGGAACGATCGATATCCGCTCGCCGGTAACGATGAGCACGAAGGCCGTTCTGAAAGCGATGAGCGACCGCCTGGAAGATGAAAACGGCGTGATCGAGATGAAACGGGTTGCGGAACCGCTCTATTTCCCGATTGACTCCCAGCTTGTTTCAAGCCTGCTCGGAGCCTATCAGGAAGTGACCGGCGACATGAACTCAAAGCCGATGACGATGGGCGGCGGAACCTATGCCAAGGGCATCAGAAATACGATTGCCTTCGGATGTTCGTTCCCCGGCAAGGATTATCATATTCACGATGCGAATGAATGCGTCGGCGTGGATGAACTGCTTCTTCAGACGGAGATCTATGTTCATGCACTGCTCAAACTGCTTGAAATCTGATGAATGAGAACGGCACGTGATACGTGCCGTTTTGGGATGAGGAAAACTGGGATGAAAAAAGCGGCGATCATGTATGACTTTGACAAGACGCTGTGCGACCGCGACATGCAGGAGTACAGCCTGATACCGGATCTTGGCTATGCGCGTCCGAAGGATTTCTGGAAGGAGGTCGGCAGACTTTCCGAAGAAAACCGGATGGACGGAATCAGCGCATATCTGTTCATGCTGAAAAAGAAGTATGAAGAGGCAGGCCATCCGCTGAAACAGTCGGACTTTGACGGCGTCGGTGAGAACATCAATCTGTATCCCGGAGTCCGGGAGTGGTTCGGACGCATCAATGCCTACGGAAAGGAACGCGGCATTGAGATCGAACATTACATCATTTCATCCGGCATGGAGGAAATCATCCGTGATTCCGCCATTGCGCATGAGATAAAGAAAATCTATGCCTGCCGGTATTACTACGATGAAAACGGCATTGCCCAGTGGCCGGCGCAGATCGTCAACTATACCACCAAAACGCAGTACATCTTCCGCATCAACAAGCAGGTGCTGGATGAAAGCAACGACAGCGACCTCAATACCTGGGTTCCGATGGAGCGGCGGCCGATTCCGTTCAGCCGGATGATCTACATCGCAGACGGGCTGACCGATGTTCCGTGCATGAAGCTTGTCAAATCAAACGGAGGAAAGGCGGTTGCCGTATATAATACAAACAGTGCGGCGGCCGGATTTGCGGCGGAAAAACTGATCCGGGAAAACCGGGCGGATTATATCGCGCCGGCAGATTACACCGAAGGGGAAAAGATGGATGTGCTTGTAAAGCGAATGATTGATGAGATGAGCGCAGCCGCTGTGCTTGAAGACTATAAAGGGGTCATGTGATCATGGCAAAGAAACGCAGAAGAAGGCTTCGCAAACAGACCAGACAGCTTGCGCTGATTATTCTGGGACTGCTTGTGCTGATCATCGGACTGGTGATTTTTCAGCTTGTAAGAGACGGAAAAAAGGGCGGAGGATCAAAGATCACCGTAATGCTGGACAATGCGCACGGCGGTGATAATTCCGGTTATCAGGGTCTGATCAGTGAAGATGAATACAATGAACATGTCATCGATGAACTCCAGCTCCTGCTTGAGAGCGATGAGCGATTCCGTGTCATGCGCACGCATGAAGACGGACAGGCGATGGCGGTGTCCACACGGGTTGAGGTGATCGATGAAGCCCAGCCGGATATCGTGCTCTCGGTGCGGTGCCACAACGGAGACAGTCCCAACTTCACGACGATGCTGGTATTTGCCGATCCTCCTGCGTCAAAGTATCACGACGACAGCGCGGCGCTTGCGAAGATGATCACCGAAGTCTACACAAACGAAGGGTATTCCCCGCTCTGCGGGTATTACTATTATCATCCCATCAAGACCGGATACTTTCAGGAACACCTGGTGCCGATCGACGATACAACGGATTACGAAGAGGAAACCTATGATCTGATGAATGCGAAGGCGCCGGTAGTCATCGTATCCCAGATCAATGTGAACAGTGAAGAAGAGACCGCGCAGTGGGGAAACGAGGAAGGCTGGAAGAAAGCGGCTGACCTTTACTACCGTGCGCTGGTCAGCTGTTATAAGGCGGACTGAACATGGATGAGAAATATATTGAAAATGCGGAACGGTTCCTGAATGCCTATGCGTCGATTGAACGCAGCCTGAACCGCCAGCTCTGCAAGAATGACTATGTCCCGTTTAAAAAGCTGGTCCGGCTGGCCGCGAAGAACAATGCGATTGTCGCAAAGAACGAAGAAGTGCTGAAGGAATATTCGGATCTGCGCAATGCAATTGTTCATCAGCGTGCCCGCACGGAAGAGATTATTGCCGTTCCGGTGGATTCCGCGACGGAGAATATCGAGCGGATCGCAGAACTTCTGGATGCGGACGAAAACATCCTTTCGTTTGCGACCGTACCGGTTACCACGGCGGATGAAACCACAACGATCCGCGAGGCATATGAACTGCTTCACAAGATCAGCGGCGACAAGCTTCCGGTATATGACCGGAATCAGTTTGCCGGCATTGTCACGATGGACCGGATTGCCGGCTGGTGCGTGCAGGGCAGCTCCGTAGACGAACCCGTACAGAAGCTGATCAGCGATGAAGGACCGGAGACCGTATTCATGAAACGGACGCAGTCCATAATGGAAGCGGTTCTGTTTTTCGACCGGCATATGAAGAACTCGGACGTTGCGCCCGTCATCCTTGTGACGGAGTCCGGAAACATGCACGAAGAACCGCTCGGAATCCTCTCATCGCACGATTTGTCGCGGATTCTGGCGGCTCTGATATGAGAAAACCGCA
>CAMOOA010000107.1 GCA_946621045.1 uncultured Erysipelotrichaceae bacterium | reverse complement strand
TTCTCGTGGTTGCGTTTATATTCTTCCGGCAAAGTGCTGTGGAAATCTATGAGGAGCTGGATCGCTCGATTACCGGCGCTGCGCTGCATTTGGCAGATCAGGAAGTGATGGCGGATCTTGCGAAACGTTCGGTTGAAGTATATGAGTCCATTGAGGATCCGATGACAATGTACAACACGGACCGGGAAACATATCTCAGCTATTTCAGTGACATTCAGAATTCCGAAGAGTATCAGAAACTGCGTGCGGAGATCAATGAAATGCGCCGCAGCACAGCCTCCACATGTATTACCTATGTAGTGCTGTTTCCCGGTCAGAATATCGGCCTGTATGTATTTGACGCGAGCGATTACAACGTCCTTGACTGCGGAGAACTATTTGTGGCGGATACCAGCGGTTATGCGGAAAATCCGGGGATGGAGTTCAAAAGCTTCATAACACAGTCCATGACGTACGGACTGGTCCGTACGGACGGCGTGCCGTGCTGTACGAATCCGGCGGAAGGAATCTACAGTTATCTGCTTTCCGATATCCCGATTTCTGCGGTAATCCGCCGTTCCAACGCATTTATTCTTCAGAACAGCATTGTGGCGACGATCCTTGGCACGATCATTATGATCGGGGTTACGATTCTGCTGAAAAAGCGGTTCACCGATCCGCTGAAAGAAATCTCGAACCGTGCCCTGGCATTTGCGGAGAAACGTACCGACGCCGCGGGGAATACACATTTCTTTGACGACCTCGACGGCGGACAGATCAAGGAAATGCGCGACCTTTCCAATTCTCTTCGGACCATGGAATCGGAGATGAATGAATATATCCGCAATCTGGAAAAGATGACGGCGGAAAAAACAAGAATGCATGCCGAACTGGAACTTGCGGAAAGCATTCAGACGAATATGCTGCCGAATATCTTCCCGGCATTCCCGGAGCGGGATGAATTCGATATCTATGCGACGATGGATGCCGCAAAGGAAGTCGGCGGCGACTTCTATGACTTCTTCCTGATCGATGATGATCATCTGGCAATGGTTATTGCAGACGTATCCGGAAAGGGTGTTCCGGCGGCGCTGTTCATGATGATGTCGAAGATTCTGGTCAAGAACTACACGATGACGGAACCGGATCCTGCGGAAGTTCTGGCAAAGGTCAACAACACGATCTGTCAGAATAATACCGATGACATGTTCGTGACAATCTGGCTCGGCATTCTGACGATTTCTACCGGCAAGGTGGTTGCGGCCAATGCAGGACATGAGTATCCGATTCTGCAGAAAGCCGGCAAGCCGTTTGAACTGATCAAAGACAAGCATGGTTTTGTGGTCGGTGCGTACGGCGGCTCCAAATACACCAACTATGAATTTGAACTTCATACCGGAGATATGCTGTTTGTATATACCGATGGTCTTGCGGAGGCAACCAATGCGGACAATGAGATGTTCGGCATTGACCGCATTCTCGAGGTGCTGAACCGCACGGAAAACGGTGATGTACAGGAATACTTCATTGAAATGGGAATTGAAGTCAATGCCTTCATGCAGGATGCGCCGCAGTTTGATGATCTGACAATGCTTGGCATCAAGATCATCGATATCCCGGAACGGGAATCGGATGGCAAAAATCCGAATGAAGAGGAATGAATACTTCTGCGAAATCACAGAAGTATTTTTTTCATCAGTCAGCAGAGATAATGGAAACAGAAAACACAGAGAACGGAGAAGAAAACCATAGGCCTGATTCAGAATGGGGAGAACGAAGAACAGATTGCAAAACAGCTTGCATCAGATGCGGGCAAAGTGATTGCGATGCTGAAGGGGACACTGCGCAATGAACAGGGAATCGACCTTACTGCCTGTCTTCTGTATGCGGCAGGACTTGCGGGAATGGCATGTCATGAAGCGGTAAAAGCATCCAACGGCAGCTTCCATGTCGCAACCGTAAAAGACGGCCGGAAGTTTTATTTCGGCGATGATGTGAACCGGTATCTGCTCGAAAGCCGGACCAGTGTATTTTCCTTCTGCAATGCCGTGACAGATGTTACGGCAGATACCGTCAGAGCACTCGCAGTCTCTGTGGTGCAGCGGGCAGGCGGCGAAGATCTTACCATATGGAATATGCCCGCAGATATCGTGTATCAGCGGATCAAGGCATGCTGGGATGGTATTCATGAAAATATGACAGCCCGCTTCTGCAAATCCCCCTCGGAGTGGCCGGTTCTTTACGGCATTGTAATGCAGAATATTCTTTTCGAAGCGATCAAAGCCAAAGCACCGGCAGAAGAGGCAGGGCGGATGGCGATGGAGTGTGCGCTTATTATCTCCAGAATGGACACGGATTCACTGAAATCGAGTTCTGCAGATGCAGATAATGGGCAATAACGTCTGAGAATCAGGGCAGTCTCCATATATAATGAAAGAGGGCCAGCCTGGAAGCGGGGCCCGTAATGTTGAATATGAAGGCATTGATTCTGAGCAGTAATAACGGCGGAGGGCATAATACCGTTTCCGCCGCAATTAAAGAAACCATTGAGGATCATGGCGGGACTGCCGATATCCGCGACAGCCTCTCTTTTATTTCGGATGCGGTGTCGGATATGATCTCTTTTTCGCATGTCTTCATGTACCGGCATTTTCCGGATTTTCAGAGTGACTATTATACCGAAACAGAAAAGAAAAATAAGGTGTTCCGGGAGGATAAGGTACTTCGGCAGTTTATTGACCTTGGCCGGTTCAGTCTCGGAAAACTGATTCAGCAGGAAAACTATGACACGGTGATCTGCACACATGTATTCGGCGCAATGATGCTTACCGAAGCGGTGAAACACTACGAACTGAATATCCGTACCGCGATTGTCGAGACAGATTACTGCAATACGCCGGGAAGTTCAAATAATAACGTGGATCTTCATTTTGTGCCGCATGCCGGACTGATCAGCGAACTGGTTGATAACGGCGTTCCGGAAGAGCGGATTGTGGTTTCCGGCATACCGGTGCGGAAACATATTCTTCGTCCGATGGACAGGAAGATTGCGAAACATCTGACCGGAATTCCCGAAACGCATGATCATATTCTGTTAATGGGCGGCAGTATGGGCTGCGGACCAATCCCGGAGCTCTTGGAGATTCTGAGCCGGCGTGTGAGTCCGGAGACTGATATCAGTGTGATCTGCGGAACCAATATCCGGATGCAGCGGGAGATGGAAGAACGCTATCCCGGTCAGAAGAATATTCATATCTTTGGATATATGCCGGATATGTCGTGGATCTATGCGGCATCCGATATCTTTGTGACAAAAGCAGGCGGGATTTCGACCACAGAAGCCGGCATCACAGGCATCCCGATGGTGCTGGTAAATGTCATTGGCGCATGTGAACTGTTCAATCTGAAATTCTTCCTGGAAAACAATGCTGCAATGACCGGAGACGACGAGAGTGAACTGGCGGACCGAATCGAAGAACTGCTCAAAGATCCCGGGAAGCGCCGCATGATTGCGGAGAATCTGCGGTCTCTCGTCCATGCGGATGCCGCGGAAATAATCTTTAACCATATAAAAAATGTTCAGTGATGAACATTTTTTTCAGAAGTGCATATATAACTCGGTCAGCAGCGGCATGGTCAGAACACAGAAGACTGTGGTCACGACATTGATGGCACTGGAATATTCGGCATCTTTGTCATACAGCTGCGAGAGCTGTGTGACTGCGGCTGCGGACGGTGTGATTGCGGCGAGGAAACTGATGTACAGAATGGTCTTTCCATCTTTGACGAGTGTTTCAAGCGGGAAAATCTTCAGCAGCACCAGCAGGATGAGCGGGAATACAACCAGGCGCAGAAGCGTGATGACATAGATCCGCTTGTTGGTGAAGACTGCCTTCAGATCCATTCCTCCCAGCAGCATCCCGATCGTCAGCATCGCCAGCGGCCCAAGCAGGGCGGATACGCTGTCCATAGTTGTGATAACCAGATGCGGAAGCCGGATCCTGCACAGCATCATTGCCAGTCCGATGAAGATCGCAATCATATTGATATTCGTAAGAATCTTTTTCCAGGCAAATCCCTTGTCTCCGCCGATCATGGATTTCCCGTGTGTCCAGGTAAATACCAGCTGTACACAGAGGAACGCGCTGGAGAAGACAACCCATTCTTCTCCGAGAACTGCGATAACCAGGGGGATGATCAGATTGGCGCAGTTGGAGTAAATCAGAGAACCTTTCTCCACGACATTCATCGGCCAGATCTTCGCGCACAGCTCCGTCAGCCCCAGCAGGATAAACATGATGGCAATTGCCGCAGCGGTCGCAAGCAGGAAGCCGTCCCGGATATCCGGGGTCAGGTCAATCTGGAAGGATTTGATGATGACAACCGGAAGAATGACATAAATCGAGAGCACGGTCAGAACCTTACTGTCCGTGCTTTTCAGATGGCCGGTTTTCACGATAATAAATCCAAGCAGTAATATCAGGAA
Source organism: uncultured Erysipelotrichaceae bacterium (assembly GCA_946621045.1). The sequence goes on along the minus strand of CAMOOA010000107.1, from coordinate 14 downwards.
CAGAGACATGATCT
>CAMOOA010000106.1 GCA_946621045.1 uncultured Erysipelotrichaceae bacterium | reverse complement strand
CGCTTCATGGCTTCAATTCTAGCACAATCAGGAATGCATTCACATCATCGTATCCGCAAAAAAAGAAGCTGTCTCCCCGCAGGGATTCAGCTTCTGTCTGTACAGCGGAATCGGGACGGATGAACAGGATCAGCCGATATTCACATCGGCATTGTCGCTGCTGCCGCCGTCATCGTTGGTTTCACCGAGAACGTTCATCTCAAATGTCGGTTCCGTCAGTGAATACTTCACAAGACCTCCTGCCGGCTGTTCGACTTCAAGCGGGAATTCCTGAATACCCGGCTTGGCGTCCTTCATATCAACATAAACGTTGATATTATCGGCAGTGATATTCGCAATATTGGCTTCGGTCCCGAACACCGTAACGCTGGTTGTCGTCTTGTTGTCGGACGTGGAAGCTTTGTAGTTATTGACATTGTTGCGGTAATTGATCTTGACGTCGTCAATCGTTCTGGAAGAACCTTCCGCCAGCTTGATCGAAACCGTGATCTGGTTGATATTGCTGGAATTGACGCCCGCCGGCAGTGTGATCGGCCGCATGATCGTGGAGTCCTTCGTGATCGTGGAGGCGTTCAGCGTCACCACAACCTGATCGATCTGTCCGAGAACGGATTCCGGTCCGTAGATCGTAACGGACTGCTGATCCATTTCAATACTGTCAATCGCCTGTCCTTCCGGAATGTCTCCGGTGACTTCCACCGCAATCGGAACGGTCTTGTTCGGCGATGTGACCGGAACGGTCACTTCAATCGTTGACGGATAGATATCCGCCACAACCGGAAGTCCGTTTGCGTCGTATGCGATCAGACGCGCATCCTGCGTAAAGTCGGCTGTCTGACCGGAAACATCGATCAGCGCCTTGATGAATGCGATGGAATTCAGGGTATCCTTCGATGCACGGACATTGACACGCGTGAATTCAAACACCGGCGTTCCGACCGAATAGATGTTCTCCATCTTGTCCAGGTTGATGAAATCGTAACTGAGATCATATGCCTGGGTCGTCTTTTTTTTCAGGGTGACAACCGCCGTGCTGGGATTGATCTTGATGGATACGTTTGCGCCGTATCCTTCCGCTTCGAGCTTGACCTCATGGGTTCCTTCGGTAAGACCCTCAAGATCCGCGAAGATCACGCCGTCCACATTTGCGGCGCTGGTAACACTGGTCGCATCACCGGTAATCGTGATGTCTGCGGTTTCCGGAAGACCGGAAAGTTCAAATGTGTCCGCATTGTATTTTGCGGTAACCGTAAGATTGGTGAGATCCTTTGCGGTACGCAGTGTGTTTGTGTAGATCGATGCACGGCTGTTGTAATTGACAACCGCATACATCATTACTGCAAGAATCAGCGAAACAAACTTCGAGTATCTGCGGTTGAAGAGAGTTTTGTCAATAAACGATGAGAACCAGCGAATAATACGGACGGCATTGTCGCTGATGTGCCGATAGCTGCTGGCAACCCGTTTGGACTGGCCGGCAATCCGGTTGGCAAGCTCGGTTTTATTCGCCTGTTCCTTGTTTTCTGACCGTCTGTCTCTGTTTTCTGACATTATCGGCTGCCTCCTTTTTTGTCGGAGGATTTGTCCCCGTCTTCAAGTGAATCAAGCATCTGGAACGTCTTTGTCAGTTCGTCATTCATGCCCATGATCTTGGAAAGATCCAGCTTCGTCGTATCAAACTGATGAGACTTGTCATCCATGATGACTCCGTTGGGATTAACAGGCGGTTCAGGTTTGCCGGAAAGCTGTATGCGGGTCGCCTCACGCTGCGCACGCACTTCTTCCGCACTCATCCGGCGATTGCCGTTTGCGGCCTCAGCCTTGGCACGCTGCTGTGCTTCACGCTGTTCAGCCTCACGCTGCTGCATTTCCCTCTGCTGCGCCTCACGCTGCTGAAGTTCACGGACACGCAGTTCATCTGCCCGGCGCACACGTTCTTCCGCTTCCTTGCGGAGCGCTTCCTTGGCGGCTTCCTCACGGGCACGCTGAATCTCCGCCATCTCAGCTTCCTTGGCCCGCACGAGTTCCTTCTGCGCTTCCATTTCCGCACGCTTGTTCTCTTCGAACCGATGCGATGCGGAGTGCTCCGGATAACTCGGCACCGGACGCTCTTTCTTGCGCGGCAGTTTGATGTCATGCGCACCTTCTTCAATCCGCTGAATTCCTTCATCCGGAGTGGTATCTTCCTTGGCCGGCGTCACCTTGTCCTTTTCGCTCTCGCCGTTGACGACTGCCTCAACAGGAATCTTCTCCCGTTTCGCCTCCTGCCGTTTGATGGCAAGTTTTGAAATCGTTCCGGTAAGGCCGCCCTTCATCTGCTCATCCGCCTTTTTTGCTTCAGTGTCCTCAATGATGACATCGCGGGCTGATTCGTTGTTCAGCTTCGGCCGGCTGGAGGCAGTGACTTCGGTTTCTTCACCGCAGATCACACGCAGGAGATAATCCCGCAGCTGCTTGCGGTTGACGGTTGTGATCGTACCGGATTCCGTGATTGAAATTGCGCCGGTCTCCTCGGAAACAACGATCGTGACCGCATCCGTAATTTCCGAGATACCGATCGCTGCACGGTGTCTTGCGCCGTAACGCGACGGCAGTTCCAGATTGGTCGGCGGGAAGTAGGCGCTCGCACAGGCAATCTTGTCGCCGCGGATAATGACCGCACCGTCATGGAGCGGAGTCGAAGTGACAAAGATGGATGTCAGCAGTTCCGCCGATACATCCGAATTCAGCTTTGTGCCGGTCGCGATAAAATCCTCAAGCGTATGGCTCTGTTCAATGGAGATCAGAGCACCGGTCTGATCGTTGCTCAGCAGCATCGTCGCCGTCACGATCTGATCAACGAGGTTCTCCTTCTCATTTCCGGTCAGTGTCGTGATCCTCGTAAAGACATTCGTCTTGCCGAGCCGCTCCAGCACAGACCGTATCTCAGGCTGAAAGATGATAATAATCGCAAGGAATCCCCAGTTGATGAAAATGTTTGTGACATAGGAAACCGTCTTGAGACCAAGCAGTGTCGCAAAGGAATCAATGATCAGAATCAGCAGAATTCCCTTGAAGATCTGCACGGTCTTCGAGTTGGACTGTACGAGACGGATCGTATTGTATAGGACCATCCACATGATGAAAATATCCAGAAACATGATTGTGATCGTTCGGATATTCTCCAGTGTCAGATTTACGTTATAAGTTGACAAGGCAAAATACTCCTTTCGGAAAGTTATTATATCATCCCGCGCGCGTATATAACAGGCAATGATCGGAATCCGTGCCTGTTTTTACCGCCCGCATCATACTGCATGCATTCATTTCATTCATCCCCTGCGGCCGGCGCGAAAGGCATCGATTTCCGCTTCGATCAGCGTATAGTCCCGCTCAAACAATGCATGGATGATTTCCTCATGCAGAAGGTCTGCAGGAAGTTTTTCCAGCAGTTTCTTCTGAACGAGCGCTTTTGATTTTTCCCGGTATTTCGGCAGGCCGTTACGCTCCTGGATCAGCGCGAGTTCCGGCCGCCACAGCAGAGACAGCTGTTTTTCAATCTTCATCTTCGGGTTCGTCTTTGCGGTGCGCATCTCATAAAAATCCGTGCGGCCCCGGTCCATCTCAACCGTGACAATGCCCCACCACTCCGGAACATGTTCGGCGATATGCCCTGCATGACGCGTACCGGCCACGATGATGTTGAAATCGTAATAGCGGTCATAGTCCTTCACCTGGCGCGGAAGCCGTGCATAGGTGTCCGCATCGCTCTTGATTTCAATTCCGATCAATCCGTCTTCCGTTACCGCAACGACATCCGCCCGGCTGCGTCCGATCTGTTTTTCCTCCAGGATACGCACTCTTGCGCGGTTCATTTCCAGCCATTCAAACAGCGGTTCCCGGATATCTTTGTCCAGCAGTGACATGCCGTTATTTTACCGTAAACACTGTCCGCCGGCGCAAAGAAAACCCGGCAGTGCCGGGTATCTGCTATTCGGTGCCTTCCCCTTCGGTATAGCTGGCATTCCAGCCGGCAACTCTGCCCGCCTCATCACCGGGCTCATTGATTCTGCCGGCTCCGAACTGCGTCTCGTACAGTTCGGCATACACGCCGCCCTGACGGACAAGATCGGCATGCTGGCCGCGTTCCACAATCTTTCCGTTTTTCAGAACGAGGATTTCATCCGCCGCAAGGATCGTACTGAGACGGTGCGCGATCAGAATCGATGTGCGGCTTTCAATCAGCGGATCGATCGCATCCTGGATTTTCTGCTCACTGATGGAGTCAAGTGCGGATGTCGCCTCATCAAAGATCATCAGAGCCGGATCTTTCAGAAGCACACGGGCAATGGAGATCCGCTGCTTTTCACCGCCGGAGAGCTTCAGGCCGCGGTTGCCGACAACGGTGTTCATCTTTTCCGGCTGGGATTCAATGAAATCATAGATATTCGCCCTGCGGCAGGCATCGATCAGTTCCTCATCGGTCGCATCCGGCTTTGCATAAAGAAGATTGTCCCGGATCGTTCCGTT
>CAMOOA010000105.1 GCA_946621045.1 uncultured Erysipelotrichaceae bacterium | reverse complement strand
CCTTAAATTTCATGAACAAGCTACCGTCTGAACAGTAACGACCCTCTTTCCTGCGATGCCATACGGATCTCCCCGGTCCGTTCTTTCATGCATGCTTAATCCGGCCGGATTGACGGCAGAAACCGGTTCCGTAAGTCAGGGATGCGTTATGATAATGCATAGTGAAGAAACAGAAGCACAGATCCGGCGCACAGCGTCTTTCAGAGCGGCTGATCCGATTCGGCATGACATTGATGACCCTGGTCATGGCGGTACTCTTTGTCCTTGGAATCCGGAGTTTTTTTGTTGTGCCGCCGCAGGCCAGAAAAGAAGCCGCAGAAATCGAAGCTGCCCTTCGGAAACAGCAGGAGGAAGCGGAAGCCCGCAGACAGGCCCGGCAGGAAGAACTTGCCCGCCGTGCAGCGGAACAGAAACGGATCGAAGAAGACCTTGCGGCGCATCCCCTGAAGGCAAAGTATACGGATGCCGGTGAAATGGCAGTCGTCGGAATCGGTGATTCGGTCATGCTGGGGGCAGTGAGTGCCCTGTATGAGGAATTTCCGAACGGCTATTTCGATGCGGTATTCGGACGGACGATGTATGACGGCAAACGCGTTGTGCAGTCGATGGCGGAACAGGACACGCTCGGTGATGTTGTGGTATTCTCCCTCGGCACCAACTCCTATATTGAAGAGGCAGATATTGAAGAACTGATTCAGTACTGCGGAGACCGCCCGACATTCTGGATCACTACCTTCGGCGTCACCAATGACTCCAACGAAAAAACCGAACATGTCATCAATGCCCATGAGAACGCCTATATGATCGACTGGGAAACCATGGCCAATGAACATTACAGCACCTATATCCTTGCGGACGGGCTTCACCCCACTCCGGAGGGCGCTGCGGCATATGCCCGGCTGATTCATGACACGATCAATGAATGCGCGCTCGGCATGCAGGAGGATCAGGGATGAAGCGCACCGGTTCCGTAAAACAGACGCAGATTTACGGACTGGAGGGCATGCGCACCCTGGCCCTGCTCGGCGTTCTGCTGTTTCATATGTTTCCGCGCGATGTAAAGGGCGGCTATTTCGGTGTCATTCTGTTCTTTGTGATCAGCGGGTTTCTGACAGCGCTGAACACCGTGCGCAGACAGAGCGTACCGGTAGTGACGTATTGGAAAAAACGGTTTCTGCGCATCTACCCGACGCTGATTGTCATGCTGTTTGTGACGGTGGAGGTCATTGCCCTGGCGGACAGATTCAAACTGCAGAATGCACAGGAGGAGATCGCCAGTGTTCTGTTTGCGTACAACAACTACTGGCAGATTTCCCGGCATGCGGATTACTTTGCCAATCTCTCTGCCAACTCGGCGTTTACCCACCTCTGGTATATTGCGATCCTGATTCAGTTTGAGGTTGTATGGCCTCTGCTGTACCGGCTGCTGAAACGGATGCGGCACAGCACGGCGGTGCTTGGAATTCTCGTGCTTGTTTCCATGCTTGTAATGCCTGTCGGCTCGTTTCTGCCCGCTGTCAGTCAGACGCAGCTCTACTACGGCACCCTGTCCCGCATCCACGCGCTTCTCTTCGGCGCATGGCTCGGCTGGAAGCAGGCCCTGGCGGAGAAACGCCGGATCAAACGAATCAAAAAGTTTCCCGCCCTTCTTGCCTCAGCCGTCTTCCTTCTGGTCAGTATTCCCGTTTACCGGAGTGCGGGCGGCGAGAACATCGCGGTATATCGTTACGGAATGGTGCTGTATGCACTCTTCAGCGGCATTATGATTGCGATTCTGAGCCGCACAGACAGAAAAACCGGCGTCATCCTGGACAATCCGGTCTGTCATTTCTTCAGTACTTACAGTTATGAGATCTATCTGTGGCAGTATCCGGTTCTGTTTGCGGCCGGACTCATCGGGATGGAAAAGCAGTATGTCCTGCAGATCGCCGTCCTGCTTGCGCTCAGTATGTGGAGTCATGCTTTGCCGGACTTCCTGCGCAGCGTGTTTGCCCGCCGCAGAACAAACTGAGACGGTTTCTGCCTTCACGCATGCATACGGAATGCATGTCACGAAAAGAAGATGTTCCGGAGGAATTCCGGCATCGAGTAAACATCTCCCCACTTTTTCAGTTCTGCGCGATCTTCAGGGGAAAGATCATCGATATAACTGCCTCCGGAAATATTTTTAAACTGTTCATCATTCAGTTTCATTGCAGTTTCCCTCCTTCAAGTTATTAAACGTATCGCCGTCGCAAATCCACGTATTAGTAGATCCGTGGCTTTTCATGAATCAGTAATTATTTTCGATGTATGACAGGCAGGTGCTGTCGTCGTCATCCGTGAAGCCAAAGCTTACACAGCCGGCCGAAGAAAGCATGATTCTTTACTGTTCTTCGGATACCGGCTCATAGAAGTTGAAACAGAAGTTGTGGCGCGGCTCGGCATCATACATTGAAAGGTCTGTCTTATAAATCTCCATCGCTTTCCGCACGCCTTCTTCCGTGCTGAACAGCTGCCATGCGCCGTTAAACGCATGCAGTCTCCATGTTGTGCGGCCTTCCTCCGGCGCATCAACCCATGCAAGCCTGTCGTTTGTAAGATACTTTCCTTCCGCATTGCGCAGGGTGATGCAGTCATCGGATACATAATTCACGGTAAACAGCTGAATATTTTCCGGCAGCGGATCACCCGTCAGGTAATTCTGCACTGCATTTACCGGCACGGTGCTCAGTGCTCCGCCGTTATCAACCGCCGCTCTTCCGCTTGCTTCGTGATACAGCACATAGATTTTGCCGTCCTCCGGCTTCTCCGCAAGACTTGCATGAATGGTCCCTTCATACGGCTTCGTATTCTCCGGCGTCAGGCTGTAATTCGCTTTCCAGTGCCAGCCAAAGGCAGCGGGGTCAATACCGCCGTCCTGTTCACTGGTGTCCCTGATATAATCGGCGAGCCCGTCCACAATGCGGATTTCCTTATTCAGAACACTGTCATCTTCCGAAAAGTTCCGCAGGCCGCATTTTTCATTTCCGATCAGATAATCGCTTACCGCAATCAGATATACCGCATCATCACGAAACTCCCTGCCGTTTGAAAATCCGGTGATATCCACCCGTGTTCCTGCAGGCTTTGAAAGATCACAGGTGAAACTGAGTCCGCCGAAGATGAGACAGGTATACATGTCATCAAACTGATAAATGTACGGCTTCCCGTTCAGCACACGGGCCTTGAGACGTTCGGAGGCATTCTCTTCAAGCACCGCACGGATCTCGCTTCCCTTTATCGGCAGGACATACAGCTGATTGGAATAGCGGAAGATCTTATACGCGCCTTTCCGGCTGATTTCTCCTGGCTCTGCGGCATAGCTGTCGCGAACCGCGACCGTACCGACGGAAAGATCAACGTCGGTATGGTCTGTCCCGGTTTTCGCAAGGAATTCCTGTTCGTTTCCGGCAGTCTGTTCTGCCAGTGCCTTACTGCCGGTATCGATCATCGACTTCAGCACAAGGTCCATGGTATCGGTCTGTTCGGTGTAGAAGTTCTGATTTCCGTCCCAGTCTCCGAGAAGGGTTCCGATCGGTTCATTCACCATTACACCGGTTTCTTCCGCATACGGACGGAGTGTTTCCTGCAGTTCTTCATCCGCCGCAAAGTAGTCCAGCTTCCGGTTTTCACTGCTCACAATTTTCCACTTCAGTTCCCCATCGGCGCCTTCCTGAAAGCGGACAATACTCTGCGTCAGATCCTGACCTCCGCCGTTGACCAGCAGGACGTCTTTTCCTTCGCTGTTCTGATAATAGGTATTGGAATACTGGCTGTTATGATCGTGTCCGATCACGAACAGATCAATGCCTGCGGTTTCCTGAACCAGGCGGAGTCCCTGATGGTTGGTGTTGTCTCCGAATACCAGGTCTCCTTCCGCATTTCCAAGCCCGCCATGGTAGCACACCGCAATAAACTCACAGCCGTTTTCCTTCATCTCCGCGACATACCGTCCGGCTTCCTCCGCAATGGAGTAACTGTCATTCCCTGGATGGGTAAACTGCATGCCCGGGAACTTGTCTTCGGTTTCCCATCTTGGGATATCCACATTCTCCAGACCGAGGATTCCGATCGTATGTTCGTTTCCGTTTACCGTGACGGTTCTTGTGATATAGGGAGTGAACACGTTCTCTCCCTGTTTATGAACGCCGTCGCTTCCGTCATAGAGCGTATTGGCGGACAGTACCGTGACGCCGTTGTCTTCAAGATACGTATAGATCCGCTTCATGGTATCCCAGCCGAAATCAAATTCATGATTGCCCACAACAAAGGCGTCATAGCCGATTTCTGTCAGGCACACTGCCATGGCAGGCGGCAGATCGGATGTCCCCTTTGCATATTCAAGCAGAGGCAGTTGCGAGACTGCATCTCCCTCGAAGATATCGCCGTTGTCGATCACAATGACATTCTCTCTGCCGTATTCATCCCGCATTGTATTCACCGCCGTCGACACCCTCAGCATGTTGTGCGGTTCCGGTGTGTCCGTCAGTAAATTGGTTTCCCAGCATTTTCCGTGCATGT
>CAMOOA010000104.1 GCA_946621045.1 uncultured Erysipelotrichaceae bacterium | reverse complement strand
CCTTGCATGTATCGCAGGCACCGAGCGGCGCATTGAAGGAAAACAGACGCGGCTCCAGCTTCGGCACGGAAAAGCCGCAGATCCGGCATGCATAGTTGCTGGAGAAGAGTTCTTCCGTATCTCCCTCCAGAACAACTGCCATTCCCTGCGCAAGATTCAGCGCGGTCTCCAGCGAATCATGAATGCGGCCGCGCGCTTCCGGCTTCTTGATGATGCGGTCGACCACAACATCGATATTGTGGCGCCTGTTTTTCTCAAGCTCGATGTCGTCTTCCAGCATCTTCACTTCGCCGTCGACCCGCACACGTACATAGCCGTCCTTCATCAGTTTGGAAAACTGATCCTTGAACGTTCCCTTTTTATTGCGGATGATCGGCGCCATGACGGTAAGCCGGGTTCCGTCCTCGAGGCTCATGACCTGATTCACCATCTCACTGATATCCTGGCCGGTGATCGGAATGTCGTGGTTCGGGCAGTACGGAACACCGCACCGCGCATACAGCAGACGCAGGTAGTCATAGATCTCCGTTACGGTTCCGACCGTGGAACGGGGGTTGTTGGAGGTTGTCTTCTGGTCGATGGAGATCGCCGGCGACAGGCCTTCGATCTGTTCCACATCCGGTTTGTCCACACCGCCGAGAAACATGCGGGCATAGGCGCTGAGCGACTCCACATAGCGGCGCTGTCCCTCCGCATAGATCGTGTCAAAGGCAAGACTGGTCTTGCCCGAACCGGAAAGACCGGTCATGACGACCATCTTATTGCGTGGAATCTCAAGACTGATGTTTTTCAGATTGTTTTCGCGGGCTCCGCGAATAATAAGTTTTTCCAGTTCCATAGCTGTCATTCCTTTCCGCGGTGCGCTTCCTCCGCAAGGTCTGCCAGCATGGTCCAGGCCTCGCGCGGGGAAAGATCATCCGGGTTCACCGCATTCAGCTTCTCGAGGATCGCCTTTGCGGTCGGATCCTCCTTTTCCATTTCGACCAGCTGATAACTCTGCTGGACGACGCGTTTCTTGGACTCCAGTTCCTTCTGCAGTCCCTTTGCGCGTTCAATCACCGCTTCCGGAAGTCCGGCAAGCCGTGCAACATTGACACCGTAGGAGCGGTCTGCCCTTCCGTCCTTTACCTTGTACAGGAAGGTCACTTTCTCCGCATCCTCCTTCACGACCACATGAACGTTGCGGACGACGCCGATCGAATCGGTCAGCGATGTCAGTTCATGATAGTGCGTGCTGAAAAGCGTCTTGGCATGAACGCATGCGGCGATATATTCGATCATCGCCTGCGCCAGCGCCATGCCGTCATAAGTGGAAGTGCCGCGGCCGATCTCGTCAAACAGAATCAGGGAAGACGGCGTCGCATTCTGCAGGGCATGGTTTGCCTCGGACATCTCCACCATGAAGGTGGACTGTCCGGCAAGGATATCATCGCTTGCGCCGATCCGGGTGAAGATCTTGTCAAACACCGGCATGCGGACCTCTTTTGCCGGAACGTAGCATCCGATCTGCGCAAGGATCACGATCAGCGCAGTCTGACGCATGTAGGTGGATTTACCGCCCATGTTCGGACCGGTTATAAGCAGGATGGATTCCTGCCGGTCCATTTTCAGGCTGTTGGCGATATAGCGGCTGTTCTTCATCCGCTCCGCAAGGATCGGATGCTTTCCCTGTTCGATCACGAATTCATCATCCGTAAACTCCGGCCGCACATAGCCGTACGAGGCACTGACTTCCGCAAGCGCCGCATAGCAGTCCAGTTCCGCCAGCGCAGTTGAAAGGCGCTGGAGCCGGGACAGCTGTCCGCGGATCTCCGCAAGCAGTTTTGCGAAGAGCTGCTTTTCAATGCGGATCGCATTTTCCTCCGCATGCAGGATCTGGTCTTCCTTCTCCTTCAGTTCCGGCGAAATGAAGCGTTCATTGTTTACCAGCGTCTGCCGGCGCACATAGCCCCATTCTTCCTTCACCTGGGCCGCAGCCGCCTTGGAGATATCTATATAATAGCCGAATACCTTGTTGTATCCGATGCGCAGGTTCTTGATTCCGGTGCGCTCCCGTTCCTTTGCCTCAAGGTCGAGAATAAACTTCCGGCCGTTGCGCTGAATACTGCGGGCCTGATCAAGCTCTTCGTCATAGCCGTCACGGAAGGCCCCGCCGTCCGACAGCGAAGCCGGGGGATTGTCCACAAAGGCGCCGTCCAGCAGCTCCCGCAGTCCGCTCATTGGGTCGAGCGACCGATACTGTGAAAACGCCTCATGTTTCAGGCCGGAGAGAATCCCCGGCACTTCGTTCAGTGTCTTTGACAGTCTGAGCAGATCCTGTGCGTTTGCGCTGTTCATGGCGCAGCGGCCGATCAGACGCTGAAGATCATAGATGCCGCCGAGGTGTTCCCGCAGGGATTTGCGGGTCATGAAATCCGCGCGCAGCGCTTCGAGCTTGTCGTAGCGGGCAAGGATCTCCTCTTTCCGCACGAGCGGTTTTTCGATCCACTTCCGCAGAAGACGCGAACCCATCGCGCTTCTGCATTCATCCAGAAACATCCAGAGGGATTCGCCCTTGCTTTCACGGTGCATCGGCTCGATGAGTTCCAGATTGCGGATCGTCGCAAAGTCCATGTAGAGCACTTCCGATTCGCTTTCAATGCGCACCACCGAAAGATGGTCGAGGGCGTGTTTCTGCGTTGCCTCAAGATAATTCAGCATCCGTCCGCAGGAGATGCGCTGATAATCCCGGTTCAGGGCCTCGCACAGCGGCGCGTAGTTTTCCTTGATATCGGTCTCGTCACAGTAGGAGATTACGATCTGCATCTCGCGCAACCGCTTTATCATCGCATTGTCAAAGGAGGAGGACACAACTGCCTCCCGGACGTTGTTTCGAAGCAGATTCTGTACAAGCGCCTGTGTCGTATGCGGAATATCCGCAAGGATCGCTTCGCCGGTGCTCAGTTCCGCCATGGAAAGCGAATATCCGTATCCGTAATCCTCCACGGCACAGAGATAGACCGAGGCTTTTTCATCCGTGATCTCTTCCATGACCGTTCCCGGCGTGATGATCCGGATCACATCGCGCTCGACGATGCCTTTTGCCTCTTTCGGGTCTTCCATCTGTTCAACGATTGCGATTTTGTAGCCGCGCATGACAAGCCGCTGCACATAGGACTGCACCGCATGGTGCGGCACACCGCACATCGGAATGCGTTCTTCGACGCCGGCGCTCTTTCCCGTCAGCACAAGATCCAGCTCCCGGCTGGCTGTTTTTGCGTCCTCAAAAAACATTTCATAAAAATCCCCGACACGGTAAAACACCAGCGTATCGGGATACTGTTCCTTTACGCTGAGGTATTGCTGGATCATCGGGGAATAGGTCGGTTCTTTCGCCATTTTTATCTCTTTTCTGAATGCCTAGACATTATAGCAGAATAAGCATTAATCTAAGATTGGTTTACCCATTATATTCAGAAAGGAAGAGACCTATGAGCGGAAAGGACTCCATCGACATCAAGGCAACCGCGGATCTTGTGGAAAACGAGAAAACCGAGAAACGGAAAAAGGAAGCCGCATCGATCGAAACCCGGCAGAAGGAAGCAGCGAAAAAAGCAGAGGAAGCACGCGAAGAGGCAAAGCGGAAGGAACAGGAGCGCCTGGAAAAGGAACTCGCGGAAAAGAAAGCCCGTGAGGAACAGCGCGCCAGAGAGGCTGCCGCCGCAAAGGAAGCGGAGGAAGCACGGCTTGCGGCCGCAAAACAGAAGGAAGAGCTGATCGGCGCAGGTCTCGCGCTGGCCGGAACCGCCATTGCGGGAACTGCCGGCAAAAAGAGTTCCGGCGGATTCTTCAAGGGGACTCTGCTCGGAATCATCATCGGCGCGCTCGGCTTATGGCTGTTAATGCCGCGGCAGACCGCACCGGCTGAGCCGGCACCGACACCGGTCCCGGTCGAAGACACAGAAGTGACAATCGACAATGACGGATTCCTCGGCTATACCGCCGCAGATTTCCAGAATGCCGTACTCGGCGCCGCATCGGAACATCAGGAGCTGATCGTCATGGAACAGCCGCTTTCCATCGCGACCACGATCACAAAGGCAGGTCTTGGAAATCTGCCGATCTTCGCCAAAATGAAAGACGTCACCTACTACGGAACGGGTGTTTATACGGTCGACCTTTCCGGTCTCGATCAGTCGCGCATCCTCGTGGATGAAAAAACCTGTACGGTCACCATCCGGATTCCCCATGCGGTGCTTCAGTATGTAAATCCGGAGCTCTCGAAAACCGAATTTGAGGATACCGAAAAGGGCTTCCTTGCCTTCGGAGACATCAAGCTGACGGCGGAAGAAACCAATCAGCTGGAACAGTCGGTCTATGACGCAATGAAGGAACGCCTGGATTCCAAAGATCTTTATGAGGAAGCGGACCGCTTCGCCAAACTGAAGACCTGGGAAATCTTCCAGCCGCTGGTCACTGCCGTATCACCGATGTACAAAGTGGAAATGGAATTTATCGACTGATCTTCCTGCGGGTGCCTTCGGGCACCCTTTTTTTCATGTGAAAAAGGACCGCATTTTCTGCAGTCCCTGTGTCTGTTTCAGATGTTTTTCCGCTCA
>CAMOOA010000103.1 GCA_946621045.1 uncultured Erysipelotrichaceae bacterium | reverse complement strand
CCGCATCACGCGCAAAGTTCCAGCCCTTGAGACGGGAGTCATAGGAAATTGCGACCGTCTGTGTTCCGCCCTGTGTCTTCACCCAGTCCGCAACGCCCTGTGTTGCCTGACGGACAACCCAGATGTTCATCCGGTTGGTTCCGGCACCGAGGGTGCCGCGCAGTCCTGCTGTGCCGAATTTCAGCGCAACTGCAAAGCGCTCCTTGATAGCTTCCTCATCGTCTTTGATCGAATGCAGTTCGGTCGCCAGATCGACATCAAGCAGATCTGCTTCAAGCCAGCGCTTGTAATCATCCATGTACATAGTTTTCAAGTCCTTCCGTTTTTCTTAATTCATGGAAAAAAAGAAGATGCTCTCAGGCATCTCCGTCAATTGGTTCAGATTAAGCGATAACTTTCTGAGTGCGAAGTACTTCTTCAATTGTCTTAACCGCGACGTCCTCATCATCACCGTCACATGTGATTGTGATTTCAGACTGAGTCGGGATACCGAGGGACATAACGCCCATGATGGACTTCATGTTTACTGTACGGCCCTTGTAGGCGACCTTAACTTCGCTCTTGAACTTGCTGGCAGCGTTTACAGCTACGGTAGCCGGGCGTGCGTGCAGTCCTACGGGATCTACAACTGTTACGGAAATCTGTTTCATTTTAAGTTAATCCTCCTTATGGAATGTAAGTAAATTCTACTTCAACGGATGGAATCTTGCAAGCGGTTACAGGACCCTTCAGGCATACATTCCGCAGTGTCTTTTTTTCACTTGTGATAAGGCTCATGGTTCAGAATCCGGAAGCTCCGGTAAACCTGTTCCAGTACGATCAGACGGCACAGCTGATGCGGAAATGTATTGTCCGACAGCTTCCAGCGGACATCTGCCCGCCGGATCAGCGCCCCGCTGACGCCGAGGGATCCGCCGATCACAAAGTCGATCACCGGTTTTCCCTGCGTCCGGCACGCATCGATATGCGCCGCAAGAGACGGGCTGTCCATCACGGAGCCCGCAAGATCCAGCAGGATCATATGATCGGTTTCCCGTACATTGCGCAGAAGCCGTTCCCCTTCGATTTCCTTCACCTTCTCATTTTCGGCGGGAGAATTGGTCTCCGGGGCCTTCTCATCCGCGACTTCAATGCATTCCACCCGGTCATAGGGGCGAAGCCGCTTCATGTATTCCGCAATGCCGTCTTTCAGCCATTTATCCCTGACCTTCCCGCAGGCGATGATCCGGATCATTTCAGAGTTACCGATACCGCGTTGGAAGACTCGCCGCGGATGACATTCAGACTGAGCGCATCGCCGGGCTGATGGCTGTACAGCACCTTCCGAAGCGAATCCGGTGCGCTCAGCAGCACATCGTCCGCCGACTGGACAATATCGTTTGCCAGGAGACCTGCTTCCTGTGCCGGAGAACCCTCCAGCACTTCAACAACGACAAGACCGGTATTTACATCGATCGGAATATTCATTGCGCTCTTCTGGTACAGTTCCAGCTCCCGGATATCCCTGGTAATGATTCCGAGATAGCCGCGGGTCACTTCCCCGCTGCGGCGCAGTTCATCCGCTGCCTGTACGATATCGCCGGTTCCCGCAGCACCCGCAAGACCGCTGCGCTCGCTTCCGTACATCCCCGTCAGCATACCGACCAGCTGGCCGCTCAGATTGACAAGCACACCGCCTTCCATCTGGGAAGTGACCGCCGTATCCGCAAAGACCGCCTCATTGATCCACTCCCGTCCGGAAGCGGCATCGGAGCGGTAGCGCTGGGCTGCTTTTGAGACAACACCGAAGCTGACATCCCCGCTCTGGGTATGCAGATTCCGGCCGCCCATTGCCAGCACATATTCTCCCTGTTTCAGCCCTGCGGATGAGCCGGTCTGAATCGGCTCCGCCGCAAAGTCCGGATGGCAGACGATCATCGCGATTCCGGTCAGTTCATCCGAACCGCGCAGTTCTCCCTCACAGGAAAGACCGTTGTCAAAGCGGATATACAGGGCGGCATCTTCTTCCGCCGCACGGGAACTCGTCAGGATCCAGGTGTCCGTACCCATCACCGCATAGATGACTCCGCTGAAGACGGATTCCCCCTGCTCGGTGACAAGCGAGACCGAAACCAGTTTTTCCATGACGCCGGCCGCAGTCTCCGTCACATCCGTTGTGTATCCTTCAATTGTGTTGTTTACCACCGTGATTTCATCCGGATCGCCGATCAGATACTCCGGTGTTTCTCTGTGCAGTTGATCCAGTTCAGCGGTGAGCCACAGGTTCCAGATCAAAAGTCCTGCGACAGCTGCCGCCATCCACTTCTTCATCCGGCCAGTCACCTCCTTTGAGCACCTCATCCTGCGCCGCTGCGCACAGAATCAGGTCCCTGCGTCTGTTTCCGTGTGATTCCAGCGCTTCGCCGCTCACGGCGAGCGCCTGTTCCCGTGTATTTGCCTGCTGGCTGATATGCGCCAGCACAACCATTTTCGTTCTGGATGTGACGATCTTCTTCAGAATTGCGGCACAGTCCTCATTGCACAGATGCCCGCTGTCGCCGGCAATGCGCATCTTGAGAAACATCGGCCGGCTTGTATGCATCAGCATCTCCGTATCGTGGTTGCTTTCGAGAATGATATAATCCGCCCCCGTCAGTAACGGAAGCACGGCATCCCGTACATATCCGGTATCCGTAATATAGACCAGCTTCTCCGCAAAGCTTTCGATCACAAAGCCGACCGTATCCGGCACATCGTGACTGAGCGCGATCGGATTGATCGTCAGATGTCCGATCTGAAACGGATGATCCGGTTCAATCACAGTGCGTTCAACCCCCGGCAGCTCACAGGCGCTGTAAAGCGGCCGGTCCTTTACGAGTTTCAATTGACCGATATGGTCCGTATGGGAATGCGTGATCAGCACGGCATCCAGATCCTCTGTGCCGATTCCCGCATCCTTCAGTCCGTTTACGATCCGGCTCTTTGTGCCGCCGCAGTCAATCAGAATACTGGTATGTTCATCCTGCAGAAGAAAACTGTTCCCCTTGGATCCGCTTCCAAGCAACGCAAACCGCATGGATGATCAGCACGGCAGGAACCCGTCGCACGGGTTATGCCGTTCTCCTTCGTACATGATGAAGAAATGCGTATGCGGTCCGGTCGCAAGACCGGTCATACCGATCTGTCCGATCACATCGCCCTTGTCGACAACCGTGCCGACTTCAAGCGGAGAAGGAACGTTCATGTGGCCGTAGTAGGTCTCATAGCCGTTGTTGTGATCGATGATGACGTAGTTTCCGTTGATTCCGTTGTAGGAATTGACTTCGATGACGCCGCGGTCCGCCGCATAGATCGGGCCGTAACGGTCATAGGCGTTCTGGATATCGATTGCACGGTGTCCGTAATAGCATCCCCAGTGGCAGGAGATGTACGGGTTGTCCACCGGCCACTGGAAGGTTCCGGTTCCGACATCCGGTATCTGCATGGTTCCGATCTCAACAACTTCGTTGATCGGCTGGAGGGTATCCACGGAGGACGTCAGCGTACCGCTGACCAGCACACCGTTGATCCACCGTTCGGTATAGAGTGCGTTCTTCGATCCGTCGACACCGGTCTGCACTTTCTGGATGACGCCTTCCAGCACTTCGCTGTTGGTGCGGTAAACCGTCTGTGCGATGATCGGCTCCTTCTTCATGGATTCCTTTGTCACAACGATGTCGATCGGGGATGTGAAGTAGGTGACGCATAGTTGCATGCCTTCACTCAGAATCTGGTCCGTACTGGTGATCTGGTCGCGGTTGATATTCATGACCTGCGTAGCCGAAAGGTCGTGGTTCTTCGAACCGACACCGGCGACGGTATCATACTTGAGAACGGTGTAGTATTCCCGCTCCGTGTTGTCGCCGTACTCCAGATAGTCCAGCACTTCTTCCTGCGTGGTCCGGATGTCTTCCGGGGCCGCGAAGGTTTCCTTCATTGTGATCGTCTGCAGAACGGTGACGCCGATCGAACGGGAACCGTAGGTTTTCAGCTGCGGCGTGCTGTCGCCGCGGTTGAGAATCGCAAGTTCATCCGCCGAAATGAAGTAGGTCATATACTCCGTCATCGCCTGGTTGAACAGTTCTTCATTGGAAATATAAAGTTCCGCGTAGACGCCGTTTTCATCGGACAGTTCCACGCCGGTGCATTTCAGTGTGAACAGCCGGTTTTCCTTCAGATAGTCAAAGATCTGGCTGTCGATATTCTCATAGGTCAGATAACTCTGTTCGGTAATGAGATATACATCCGTTCCAAGTCCGACTTCAGAACCCGGATACTGTTCTGCGTAGAGTTCCTGGTAAATGGCGCGCAGAAAAGCATCCAGCTCCCGGCGGCTGCTTAAAACGCCCACCAGTTCGCCCGAGCTGTAGAGACGGTATACATCATGCGGCGTGCTGTCGACACGCTCCGTTCGCTGCGGAAGAATCGAAGACGATTCCCCTTCCGCAACCGCATAGGTCATCCGGGATGCCCTCCGAAGCAGTTTCGGGCCTATGACGGCAACCGTGACTGCCGCAATCATACAGAATACAAGTACTGCAATTCGTTTCACCATATATTACTCCGCGTGCCGTTCAATATTCATCAGCGCGTTGGTATTTGCCTCAAATGCAAGATTTATGCGTCTTGTGGCACCGTTACGATGTTTTGCAATGTTGATTTCAAGTTCTTCAC
>CAMOOA010000102.1 GCA_946621045.1 uncultured Erysipelotrichaceae bacterium | reverse complement strand
GCCGTTAAGCCACGTTATGAACTTTTCAATAATGACCAACTTCCAAACTCAGGAGGCCGCTTTTCATTCTCGAAGGAGAGTTTCTGAGGGACGTGAACGTTGTAAAACGCCGTAACCATAGTAAAATATGAAAATAGGGGTGATTTAAGTATGACAAACCGACTTCCCGAAAAACTTACAGCGCTCCGGAAGCATTTTGGCTATTCGCAGGGTGACATGGCGGAAAAACTTGTTGTCCCGGTAGCGGAATATATGAACTGGGAGAACGGCAACACGATCTGCCGCATCGACCAGCTGCTTCAGCTTGCGCACATTTACCGCGTGCCTGTGGAAGATCTCGCGGACAATACGAGAACCGTAACACTGCCGCGTCTGGATGAGGATGATGACAGTATCCAGATTTCCTTTACCGGCAGTAAGAGCACGGATGCCCTGCAGGGAATTGCGGCTGCGCCGGTTACGGCGGAGGAGACCGAAGACTTTGCGGACAATCTGATTGCGAAAACCGTGGTTCCTTCCGAACCGGAACGGGATTTCAACAATGAAACCATCGTCTTCCAGGAGACAGCGGTCAATAAGATTGAGGATGAACCTCAGGAAGAAGAACCGGAAGAATACGAACCGCCGAAACCGGCTCACCGGCCGGCGCCGAAACAGTCCGGAAGAAAAGGCTTTGACTTCGGCTCCATTCTGCAGAAAATGGACCGGCGCACGCTGCTTGCGATTGCGGGAGGCGCTGCCGGACTGGTGCTGATCATTGCGGCAATCAACCTGCTCGGCGGCAGGGGCGGTTCCACAAAAGTGGAGCTAACCGATACGAACCGGCTTGCGCTCGGCGCAACCTACTCGATGTATATTCCGGAAGAAGGGACGCTTGTGACATCCGGACAGAATATTCCGTCGCTTGAAAGTGACGGACTGGTTCAGGTATCCTCCGGGCCGAACTGGGCAATGGGCCTCAAAAAGGACGGCACTGTAGTCTGCGCCGGCGCGCAGAATGCATGCAGGGTCGAGGACTGGAAAGATATTGTGATGATCGCCGCGGGTGAAAACCACAGTGTCGGTCTGAAGAAGGACGGCACGGTGGAATGCAACGGAAGCTCCGGCGCATGCGGCATTGACAGCTGGGAGAATGTCCGTGCGGTCTATGCCGGAAATGAAGTAACGATCGGACTTACCGATACCGGTGAAACACTTGTATCAGGAAACTTCTCCTCGATCGACCGCGTCAAGGCGCTCACAACCGTGAAGTCTGTCGCGATTGGAAACAACCAGATCGCTGTATTGAATCAGGACGGAACAGTCAGCTGCTATGCGGTCGGTTCCGGCTCCACCAGCAACACCACCACGTGGACCGGCGTAACGCAGACCGCTGTCGGCGGAAGCTTTGCGGCAGGACTTTCGGGAGGCAGCGTAAGAATTGCCAGCTCGGATGATACCCTTGTGAAAACAGTTGAAGAGTGGAGCGGCATCCGGTATATTGCCGCAAGAAACAACACGCTTGTCGCGGTGAATTCCAGAGGAACCGTAATCGGTGCCGGCGACAATTCAATGGGCGTATACAATGCCAATGACGCAATGCCCGAACCGTCAGCCGATACGCCCGAAGCATCCGATGCGCCTTCGGAAACCGCAGGGGCAGGGAATAAACTGAAACAGGTTACGAACGTTCAGTATCAGGTCACTTCCGCCAATCTCAAGATTTCCTGGGACAAGGTGGAAAATGCGGATTACTATACCGTGAAGATCAATACAACTCCGGAAACGTCACTGAAGACAGAAAAGCCGAATGCGTCCGTCTCAACGGACAAACTGAAGAGCGGAAATTCCTATGTCATTTCCGTAACCGCATGTTCAAAGGATGAGGAAACCTATAAGAACTCGGAACCTCTGGTAGTGAATTATCAGTTTGAGGCCAATCTGACCAAGCTGGCACAGCCTTCGGGAATCAGTGTCAGCCAGGATGGAAACAAGATCAACGTCAGCTGGTTTGAAGTGCGGAACGCAGCCCGTTATGAAGTGACGCTGGAAGAAATATCACAGAGCGTTACCGAAACCACAACTTCATTCAACGTGGAGGGCTGGCCCACCAAGGACTACACGGTCTATGTCACCGCATATCCGAAAGACGGCGATACCCGCTACACATTCAGTGATGCGGGTGTTAAGTCCGGAACATTCAAGGTGGAGAAGAAAGATCTGAGCACACCGGAATTTAACTCGCTGGTTCCGAATCAGGACGGTACACTGTATGTTTCATGGAATGCAGTTTCTGATGCAGGAGGCTACACGGTATCCTGCGGAGATCAGACGCAGAGTGTTGCGGGTACATCTGTAACCTTCGCCGGACTGACACTCGGCGGAGAATACACCGTACGCATTACTGCGAATCCGTCTGACACCAACAAGTACAATGCCAGCCAGCAGGCATCCCGCACGGTAACCATGCCAGCAGCACCGACGCCAACCCCTGCACCGACCCCTGAACCGACACCGGAGCCGACGCCTGAGATAACCCCGACACCGACACCGGAACCGACTCCCGAGCCTACTCCTGAGGCGACTCCGGAACCGACACCGGAGCCGACCCCTGAACCGGACGGACAGGAATCAGGTGAAATGAATTCGGAGGGATGATCTTATGACAATGAATCAGACAGAAATCAATACCGCTGAAAAGATCTGGTTTTATGCAAAGCCGGACGGTTCGAAATTCGGTCCCTATACGGATGCGGAGCTGGTCAAGCTGCTTCAGAACGGCATTCTGACAAAGGATGACTACATCTGGATGACCGAGTTTGAAAACTGGATGCTGATTGGAAATTCCATCTACAGCTACTATCTTGAAAAAACACTGTAATCCGGAAGACGCCTGAAACGGGCGTCTTTCTGGTCGGAGGCATAAGTATGAGAGACAAACTGAATCTGTATACGCATGACGGTCAGTTCCATGCGGACGAAGTATTCGCAACCGCAATGTTTTCCCTGATGGCGGAGGAAATCAACGTTGTGCGGGGCGGCGATGCCGATATCCCCGAAAACAGGGATGAATGGATCGTTTATGATATCGGCGGCGGAGAGCTGGACCATCATACGCCGGAAAACAAGGAGGCCAACGGCACCCATCCCGGCACGGATATTCCCTATGCGGCGTGCGGTCTTGTATGGCGGAAGTACGGACCGGAAATTCTGGAAGCGCTGGACTGCGATGAAAACTGTGTGGAACGGGTGATGACACGTCTGGAACGGACGCTGATCCTCGGCATTGACGCCAAGGACAATGAATTCAATCCCGTGAATGCGGTATTTGAAGGAATTCCGAATCTGAACGAGCCGCAGCGGGAGGAAATCCTCCGTGCTGCCCGAAACAGCATGACGGTTACGGATATCATCAAGGATTTCAATCCGACCTGGAATTCCGATCTCGACCCGTATGAATGTTTTCTGGATGCGGTATCCTTTGCGAAGGATATTCTGCTCAACCGCATTTACAGCATCATGTCCAGCATTGATGCGCGGGATTTTGTGATGCGGGCAATCGACTATTCCGCAAATCACATCATGATCATGGACCGTTTTGCGCCGTGGGAAGGTGTTCTGTACGGACAGAAGAACAATCCCAAGGCGGCGGATATCTGGTATGCGGTCTATCCCGCCGCAAGGGGCGGATGGAATCTGCAGTGCGCAAGGCTGACCTCGGAAGACCGCAATACATTCCGGCATCCGCTGCCGAAAGAATGGCTCGGGCTGCGCGGCGAAGAACTTCAGAACATTACCGGTGTTCCGACGGCGCAGTTCTGCCATGTGTCGGGATTCCTCTGCGGCGCGGATACCGAAGAAGACATCCTGGATCTTGCACGCATGGCATGTGAATGAAAAAGGAGGCTTTCGCCTCCGGTAAACAGCTGTGACTCAGGACAGAGACGCGAGCACTTCCTTCATTTCCGGAACGGAAGAGCTTGCGCCTTTTCTTGTGACGGAAATGGATGCGGCCTTTGACGCAAGACGAAGGGCATCCTGTACCGGGAGCCCGTCAGCCAGGGAGCCGATCAGGAATCCGGTAAAGGTATCGCCGGCGCCGACGGTATCCACCGCCTCCGTCGGATAGGCTTCCTGAACATATCTCACGCCTTCATTTACGGCGATGCTTCCCTTTGCGCCGAGGGTGATCACGATCATCGCATTGGGATACCGTTTCGCAAGATCGCTCAGCGGATCTTTGGCATAATCGCTGAGCAGCGCGGCCTCATCTTCATTGAGCAGGAAGAGATCCACATATCCAAGCGGCATCTTGAGGACGCTTTCATTCATCGGCGACGGATTCAGCGCAATGACCATTCCGATATCATGCGCCCGTTCAATGAGATACGGAAGCTCGGAAATTTCGTTCTGCAGGATAAGCCAGTCGCCGCGCACAAACCGCTCCAGTACGGAGTCGATCTGTTCACGGGTAATTGCCTGGTTGGCGCCGCCGTCCAGCACAATGCAGTTTTCTCCGGACGGGGTTACCTGAATAAAGGCGCTTCCGCTCGGGACATCTTTCAGCCGCTTCACAAACTCTGTGCTGACGCCTGCCCTCTGCAGGGTATCGAGAAGAATCTGTCCGTCCTGTTCTCCGACGGCACCGGCATGGTAGACATGCGCGCCGCATTTTGCGAGGGCGACGGACTGATTCAGTCCCTTGCCGCCGCAGGCAGTCATCCGGCCAAAGGACGCTTCCGTTTCGCCGGGTTTCACAAAATGATCCACATGATACGTGTAGTCGAGGTTCAATGATCCGAAATTCAACAGTT
>CAMOOA010000101.1 GCA_946621045.1 uncultured Erysipelotrichaceae bacterium | reverse complement strand
CGGGTTCAAGAAATAAGAATGAATGAAGACCCTGTGCATGCAGGGTTTTCTTTTTGGGCAGGCCATGAAAAATGTCAGTTTTCCGTCCTTGTTTGGGACATTGTCCGTAACAGTATATGGGGTCAATTTAAACAACTGAATTTATTACAGCTCAGACGGAAGGAATATCTCAAATTGCCGTGGTGTATACATGCGTAATCTGTCCTTTGCCTAAACGGACGGAAATCCGATAATAATATATAATGTCTTTAAATCAGTATGGAAGATAAACGGATCAAAGAAACAAAGGCGCTGCTTAAAACCGCACTTCTGCAGCTTCTCAGAGAGAAGGACTTTTCAGAGATTTCTGTCTCCGCCCTGTGTGACTGTGCCGGTGTAAGCAGAACGTCAATGTATAAGTATTACCGCAATACGACAGAGCTGCTGGATGATGCCCTGGATGATCTTATAACGGATGCCATGAGCACCAGGTCGGCCTTTTTCGCCTGTCTGCGCGGGCACGGAGGAACAAATCATACCTCGATGTGCACGTTGCTTCGGACAGACCGCCGGTTCCGTGCGGTACTGGAAAGCGATGCGCTGACGGAACATTTCTGTCAAAGACTTGACGTCCTGTT
This sequence comes from uncultured Erysipelotrichaceae bacterium, assembly GCA_946621045.1. The sequence continues at coordinate 4,223 of CAMOOA010000101.1, read as the reverse complement.
TCAGACACAGCTGAAGGATGGAATTGCGGAATTCTCAAATCTTTCCGAAGAGGAACTGCATATTCTGTTCTCCTATCAGATCGCCGGATGTATCGCGGCAGTGCGAAAGTACCTGCAGGAAACAGATGAGGGATGGCAGAAACAGAAAGATGCGATCGACAGTTTTCTGCGCCGTGCGTATGATCTGAAATGATTGTGAACAAAAACCGCCGGATCTGTTCATCATGCATGGCGGGCGATTGACGCTTGCCTGAACGGATCTTATATTGGCAGTGTTGATAAAGATAGTGACTCCCCGGGAGGCTTAACCTAAGACGACATCTTTTTTGGTTGAGTTCCGGGGAGTTTTTGTTTGGAGTGCAGTTATGAGGGCAATTAAAAATCTGAATAACAATGTGGCGCTTTGCGTCGACGGGAAGAACCGGGAAGTGATTGCCTTCGGAAAGGGCATCGGTTTCAACAAAGTGCCCAACGACATCCCGCTGAGCCGGATCGACCGGACGTTCTACAACGTCAGTCCGACCTTTGTCAGTGTCATTCCGGAAATCGATGAAACGGTGCTTCGGACCGCAGTGGAAATCGTGGACTATGCCAATACGGTCAAGGACAACCGCTATGCGCCGAACCTGATCTTTGCGCTGGCGGATCACATCCAGTTTGCGGTAACGCGGGCGAAAAAGGGGATGCGCATCTCGATCGGCCTGCTTTATGAAATTGAAAACATGTATCCGGATGAAATCGAAATCGCCCGGGCAGCCCTGAAGATGATTCAGAAGCGGATGGGCGTTGCGCTCGGCAGGGAGGAAACCGCCAGTATCGCGATTCATCTGATCGACTATGTAAACAGCGGAAAGGAACCGGACGTTCCGGATGAGGCTGAGCTCATTGAGGCATATACCTGCATGATTGAAAAACAGCTCGGCCGGACCATTGACCGCAATGGATACAACTACACACGCTTTGCGACACATGTTCATTACCTGCTTCAGCGGATTGCGAAAAATGAACCGGCGTCGTCCGGTACCCCGGAGTTTCTGAAGACGCTGAAGGACGATTATGCGGATGAATATGCCTGCGCAAAACTGCTTGAAGAAAAGATTCGCAGGCCGCTCAGCGAAGAGGAGCTTGCCTATCTGATCCTGCATATCAGCCGTCTGAACAACAGCGGCGAATAACATTGTTCAGTCCTTCCGCAGTGGCCAATGCGGAATGATGCATACAACTGACAAATACGGAGGAAATCATGTCAAAAGAAAACAAATACCAGCAGGTCATCGACAATGTCGTTGATCTTGTCGGAGGAGAAGAAAACATCAGCTTTTTCACACACTGCGTAACGCGTCTGCGCCTCAACCTCAAGGATAAGAGCCTGGTTCAGGAAGATGCCATCGCAAAGCTTCCGGGAGTTCTTCAGCAGCAGTATTCCGGAGAACAGTACCAGATCGTAATCGGCAATGCCGTGGCGGAAGTCTATTCCGCAATCACAAAGAATCATCCTGCGCTGAATGCAGGCGGTGAAGTTCCGGAAAATGAAGGAAAGAAATCCTTCAGTATCAATACGCTGTTTGAAATCGTTTCAGGCTGTGTATCCCCGGTGCTTCCGGTCATCCTCGCATCCGGTATGTTAAAGCTGATTATGATCCTCGGCACAATGTTCGGCTTCATGAATGCAGAAAGTTCCACATACTTTGTCCTGAACTTCGTGGCGGATTCCTCATTCTATTTCATTCCGGTTATGATCGGCGGCTTTGCGGCCCGCAAGTTCAATGCGTCTATGGGACTTGGAATGATGATCGGCGCGATGCTGATACATCCCAACTTCGTCTCGGCTGTCGCAGAGGGCACAAAACTTTCCATCTTCGGACTTCCGATTTATCCGGGATCCTATTCCAGCACGATCATTCCGGCAATTCTTGCAGTCTGGATCATGTCTTATGTCGAGAAGTTCTTCCGCAGATATGTTCCGGATATGATCAAGGCATTCATGGTTCCGCTGCTCACAATGCTGGTGATGGCGCCGCTTACCCTGTGCCTGATTGCGCCGCTTGGAAACATGGCCGGCGGATACTTCGCAAAAGCGCTGCTCTTCCTTATTAACAACGTCAAATTCATCGGTATGCCGATCGTTACCGGCTTCATGCCGTTCATCGTCATGACCGGCATGCATATGGCGCTCAATGCGACCTTCTTTGAACTGATGAGCACGATTGGCCATGATCCGTTTATCATTGCGGCATTTATTCTCGCCAACGTATTCCAGGGAGTCGCATGCCTTGGCGTGGCATTAAAGACAAAGAAGGCAGACCGGAAGTCGGAAGCGGTATCCTGCGGTGTTACCGCGATCTTCGGCGGTGTTACCGAGCCGGGTATCTTCGGCATCACGCTGAAGTACAAAACACCGATGTATGCGGCTGTGCTCGGCGGCATCGCGGCAGGCCTTGCGGCGGGCTTCATGCCGACGATCTGTTATAACTTTGCGAGTGTTTCCATCTTCGGGCTTCCGGGATTCATTACCGAAGGAAATATGGCGAGTTTCTACTCCATGATCGCCTGCCTTGTCATCGGAGCCGTCGTCACATTTGCCGCAACAATGATCCTCTACAAAGACACGGAGGAATAATATGCCGTTTCGTCCGGATTTTCTCTGGGGCGGCGCTACTGCCGCAAACCAGTGTGAAGGCGCATATCAGGAAGACGGCAGAGGGATTGCCAATGTGGATCTGATGCCGGTCGGCGAAGACCGTCTTCATACACTTTTAGGTGAACATGTCAGTCTGGAATTTCAGGAAGACCATTTTTATCCGGCAATGAATGCGATTGACATGTATCACCGCTATCTGGAAGACATTGCGCTGTTTGCGGAAATGGGCTTCAAAGTGTACCGTCTCTCCATTGCCTGGAGCCGGATCTTTCCGGAAGGCGATGAAGATCAGCCGAATGAGGCGGGGCTGCAGTTTTATGAGAATGTGTTCCGGGAATGCCGGAAGTACGGCATCGAGCCGCTGGTAACCATTGTTCACTTTGACTGTCCGCTCGGTCTGATTAAAAAGTACGGGTCCTGACGTGACCGTCGGATGATCGGCTTCTATCTGAATCTCTGCCGGACCCTGTTCACAAGGTATAAAGGACTTGTGAAATACTGGCTCACCTTCAATGAAATCAACATGCTTATGCACGCGCCGTTCATGGCCGCAGGCATTGCGTTTGAGGAAGGGGAAAACCGTGAACAGGTGAAATATACCGCTTCCTATCATGAACTGCTCGCAAGCGCAGCGGCGGTAAAACTCGCAAAGGAAATTGACCCGGAAAATCACATCGGCTGTATGATGGCCGGCGGTGATTATTATCCCTATACCTGCAATCCCAATGATGTCCTGAAGGCAAAGCTGGAAGAGCGGAAAAACTATTTCATGATCGATGTGCAGTGTCTTGGATATTATCCGACGTATGCGGTAAAGGAACTGGAGCGCAAAGGCATCACTCTGCCAATTCAGGAGGGAGACCTGGATCTTCTGAAAGAAGGAACGGTGGACTTTGTCAGCTTCTCCTATTATCTGAGCCGCACCGCAAGTGCGGATCCGGCAGTGACCGGAACGACCGGCGGAAATGTTTATGATACGCTGGCAAATCCGTATCTTAAGGCAAGTGAGTGGGGCTGGCAGATCGATCCGCTCGGACTGCGTCTGACGCTGAATACGCTTTATGAGCGATACCATAAGCCGCTCTTCATTGCGGAAAACGGACTCGGCGCTAATGACATTCCGGATGAAAACGGAGAGATCAATGATGATTACCGGATCGATTATCTTCGTGGCCATATTCAGGCTATGAAGGATGCGGTTGAACTCGACGGAGTGGACCTCTTCGGCTATACGATGTGGGGACCGATCGATCTTGTCAGTGCATCGACCGGAGAAATGAAAAAGCGTTACGGGTTCATCTATGTCGATCGGGACAACGCGGGTAACGGCACACTGAAGCGCAGCCGCAAGAAATCCTTCGGCTGGTATAAAAAGGTAATTGAGACCAACGGCGAAGATCTCACATAAATCAAAAGGGCTGAAAAGCCCTTTTCTGTTATGCCATGCATGAAACACGTATAATATCAGCGTGACAGGAGGATACCGTAATGTTTGAAAGTGTGATGTGGACATACATGAACGAAGAAAAGGGCTGCCTTCAGAATCTCCTGGATCATAAGGAAACCATCCGCGCAGCCGCAG
>CAMOOA010000100.1 GCA_946621045.1 uncultured Erysipelotrichaceae bacterium | reverse complement strand
CCGTAGAGCGCTTAACCATCAGCTCTGCGGCGTTTTTACTCCTAAAGATGAGTTAGTTATAATAACAAAGCACTTCACACTTTGCAAGAAGAATTTTCAATCCTTTAAAATTATTTTTTTCAGATTCTTATTCCTTCCGTTTCGAATTGAAGTAGACCTCATTTCCATTTTCGTTGTAAAGCATGTATCATTTTATATAATAAGTATATGTTTTCACAGCGCAGAAATATTATACTGATCGGTTTTCTGATTGCAGGATTCTTCTGCATTCCCTTTTACAGTCCTTCGGTATTTGCCGGTCTGGATATGACCTTTCATCTCAGCCGGATCGACGGAATGCTCAGTGCGATCCGGGATCTGCAGTTTCCGATTGCCATCTATCCGGAAAAGAATTTCGGCTTCGGGTACGCCAGTCCCCTCTTCTACTGCGATCTGTTTCTTTTGCCGGCCGCAATTCTTTATGCGATGCATATTCCGATCATCATAGTTTATAAGATCTATGTATTCATGATTGCATGGATCGGGGCCTGCTGTGCGCTGTATGCGATGAATGAATATACGGACCATTCGGGCATCTGCCTGTTCGGCGCACTGCTCTTCACCTTTTCTTCGTATCACATCAACGACTTCTTTATCCGGTCTGCGCTCGGCGAGGCACTGGCATTCTCAATTCTTCCGCTTTTTATGGTTTATGCCAAACGCTATCTTGTGGACGGAGACCGGGATCCGATTCCGCTTGCCCTGTTCTTTTCGGCGCTGGCTCTGTCGCACCTGATAACCTTTGCGCTGACTGCCGCAGTCTTTGCGATTCTTATGATTCTGTACTGCGTTGACATATTCCGCCGGAAACAGGTATTTACCTTCTTCAAAGCGGTCGTGATTGGCGCGGGTCTCGCAGCATTCTTCCTGCTTCCGCTGCTGCAGCAGATGCGCTCGCAGCGCTTTCTGTTCTCGCAGAACCGGGAACTCTGGGGCGCCGAGATCATGCTTTCCTACAGCAACACCCCGCTTTCCGCCGTCAGCGATTATCTGTTCCTCGGACATTATGATCTCGAACTGCATCATTACTTTACCGGTCTCACCACAGTGCTCAGCCCGCTGTTCTTCCTGTTCGCAAAGAAAAAGGACGGCGCTCACCGGTTCCTTGCGATCCTTACCGTTATTTCCGTGATCCTGCTCGTATGCACGACCAATGTCATACCGCTGTACAGAATATCGATTCTGCAGTCCATTCAGTTCACCTATCGCTTTAATATCCTGATTGCGACATTTCTGCCGTTTGCGCTGATCTATACGATCGATCAGATGTCACAGAAGGCAAGACGCGCCGTCTGCGCCGCGCTGGTGCTCTTTACCGCCGCCAATACGGCAGTCATTGATTATCAGCTTCTGACGGATGAGATCCAGATCAGCAATACCGCTTCGACATACGCCCTGTTCAACCGGGAGTTCTATGAGAACTACAACAACTACTTCAACGTATCCGAACTCTCCAGCGGGGAGTATCTGCCTGCCACCCACCAGATGAACTACAAATACCTTTCCGGCACCATCGATCTCTATGACACCGCTTCGCAGTCTGTCACCTATGAGCGGAAAGGAACCACCTCCATGCTTACCATGGACTGTGAAACCGACGGATTTGCGGCGCTTCCGGTCACCTGGTACCTCGGCTATCAGGCAGAGCGCATGGATAACGGCACACCGGAGATCATTCCCGTTTCACGGGATGAATATACCGGACGGATCGTCATTCCCGTAGATGCCGGGAGTCATACCTACCGTGTCCGCTACCGCGGCACAACGGTCCAGAAAGCATCCCTGCTTCTGTCATTTGTGTGGGCGATGATTCTCTGCGGCTGGCTTGTATTCAAAAACGCCCGCCGGGAACATCCGGCGGACGGTGAAGTCACTCAAGACAATATCTGATGTAATCAATATAGGCAGGGAAATTCTTTGCCTGAAGATGAAAACCGTCTTCAAGATAATAATCAGGGATTCCGTATCCGCTCTCATCCTTCAGCCAGCTGTCGGCACAGAGCATCGGAATCTTTTTTTCTCTGCACATCTGAAGCAGACAGTAATTGACGCGGTTGATCTGTTCCTGTGAGGCTGCCGCCTCCGTACTTCCCTTGCGGATCGGAAGGATTGCCGAGACATAGATTTTCGTGGAAGGACTCACCTTCTTCAGCTCATCCAGACATTTTCCGTATTCTTCCGCAAGCCGGACAGGATCGCCGCTTCCGGATTCCGCCTCTCCCATCATCAGGATGACCCGTTTCGGTTTCACCCGGCCGATCAGTTCGGCTGCGGAACAGGTCTGCTGGGTATTTTCGTAATGGATCGGCAGATCAAACGTTGCCGGACCCATCGCATAGCGGGCAATGACCCGGTCACCGGGAAGTCCGCCGTATTTGCCGAGATTGAGAATATTGGAGTCGCCGACCCAGTACAGTTCCCGGAACACGGCATCCGCGGCAGGATCTTCATTCGGCGACAGCATCCAGTGATCGGCATCCAGTTTTTCAAGGTCGAAGCGTTCCGGAAGGAAGTCTTCTTCGCCTGCCTCCCCCACGACAACACGCAGGCTTCGCACCGTGCAGTTTCCCGAGGTATCGCATGCTTTCAGCCGGGCCGGATGCGTTCCCCGCGTCTTTGCGTCGCCGTCCTCTTCCAGCAAGATATTCAGTGCATCTGTTTCATCATAGTTGTCATGGATCAGATAGGCCGGATAGGACAGCTCCTCTCCGGTCTTCACAAAGCAGACAGAGCCTTCTTCCATTTCAATGACCGGCGCATCCATATCCACGACCTCAGATTGAACGGTGACCGTCTTCAGGGGAATGCCGAGAAACCGGAACTGATAGCGGACCGGATATTTGCCGACATGCGAGGCATCTGTTTCGTCCGTGACAATGATCTGATTGGAAATGTCCGATCCGAACAGCGCCGCCTTTACTGCGGGAGCCGGTGTCGGTTTGTCTCCGAATACGGTAATGATGCTGTCTTCCTGCGGATGAATGGAAACACCGGCATACAGGATCGCAAACGCTGCCAGAAGCGCTCCTGCCGCACCGGCACAGATATACGCTGTCCGGTTCTTCATTTCAGTTCCTTCCCTTTCAGGAAACAGTACGGCAGAACACCGAGCGCCGTAACCGCAATCGCAAACACACGGTGCGTAAACCATACATGCACGATGGAATGGTTGCGAATCACATAGTACCAGATAAACGGATAGCTGCCGACGACAAGCAGCGGCAGAAGCTTTCCTGCGGAATACGATATCTTCAGTTTTCCTGCGGCAACGCCGATCACAAGGATCAGCACAACTGCCGCAAAGAAGAACGGGACCGGTTTGGTGAAGATTGTGCGGAAGTTTTCCTGCAGCACATTCGTGTAGGACATGTTGATATTCGCAACCTCTCCGCTGCTGCGAAGCCCTACCGCGCCAAGACCGTCCGCCACAAGATCATAACCTGTCAGAGCGGAACCGATCAGCCATTTGATGACCCACATGCCTGCATAACCGATCACCCAGTCGATGCTGAGGCGGATCACATTGAGGAACTGTTTCCATGTGCCGTCATTCTTCAGAAGCAGATATACGATCAGCGGGATGCCCATCGCAGCGGCCGGATAGGACATCAGATCAAAGAACGCCACCGCAATGCCGTCCCACAGGAATACCGCCCACCAGAGATCACGGGATTCAATATACTTCCGGTGTCTCAGCATCACGATCATCGTGATCATCACAATATAATAGACCGCCGAAAACTGAAGCGACAGCGCCATGGTGACCGGATTCATGGAGAAGAATCCGATGCCGACGCCGATGCAGGCAAGCGGGCCGAGTTCCCGATACAGCAGGATCATCACCCAGCAGAGCAGCAACAGCTGCAGCCCCATATTGATTGCACGGATCTCCGGAATGCTGAAGAACAGCAGAAGCGGTTTCATCCACACCAGATACCCGTGCCAGTACCGACCGTAGACCACCTGTTCATAGCCTTCGTACAGCGGCTCGCCGCCTGCCACACGAAGCAGCCAGGTACTGCTGTTGTCCGTATCCGCCCAGCCGACATAACAGTTGATCATGGAATCATACAGCAGGTTTCCGGTGCCCGGATTGACTGCGATGTCCATCATCAGGGAGTCGGTAAAATTATCCGACTGCGTGTTCAGAAGATCCGCCGCCCAGTAACGGTAGTTTCCTTCCGTTTCAAGCAGTTCCTTTGAACGGTTGATATTGTTCACCATCCGCGTCTTCGGCAGTGCATACACGCCGACAATCAGAAGAAATCCGGCAACCGCCGCGATTACAAGATATTCGATAATCCCAAGAATTCGCTTACCCATCATTTTCTCTCTTCGTGATATTCCTGTTCGGTATTGACCGACCAGACATTGGACTTGTCTTTAACGCCGTTCAGAATGTTCTTTACGGCCTCAAAGCTCGTGCACATACTGTGGTCAATGTTGTTGTACCGGTGCTGTCCGTTGCGGCCGACGCAGTACAGATTGTCAATCGTATTCAGATAATCGATCAGTGTGCCGATTTCCTCATAGGTATCAAAATAAGCCGGATACGCCTTCTTCACCCGCTCCACGTGGGTGTCGAGCACATTGTTGCGGCTGTCGATCAGATTGAGATTCACCATCTCACGTACACCGAGCGCCGCAAAGTCCGAATCACTCATGGACCACAGCTCATCACCTTCATTGCAGAAGTACTCCAGGCCGATCCACACCGTATGGGCCAGGTCTTTGACCATATACGGACTCCAGTTGTTGTAGATCTGGAAGCGTCCCATCTTCACGCTGCGGTCATGGACAT
>CAMOOA010000099.1 GCA_946621045.1 uncultured Erysipelotrichaceae bacterium | reverse complement strand
ATTCTGGAAGACCGTCTCAATGACAAGAAGATCACACCGATGACCGCGGCATTCCGCATCACCGGATGGAAGGATGACACAAAGGCGGAAAAGATCTACTCCAACGTCGCATCGATTACCGTACCGGACGGCAATCCGGTTACGATCGACCGTCTTCCGGTCGGCGCGTATGTCGAAGTCGAGGAGATCTATACCGGTGCCGGATATAAGCTTGTAGACCGTACACCGGAGAGCGTCATTATTCCTTCCCCGGAAGATGAAGAAGCCGCAGAGGTATCCTTCACCTTCACGAATACCTACCGGGATGAGCTCAAGAAGGGCTACGGCGTCATGAACAGCTTTACAAAGATCGCCGATTCCGGAGACAAGACCTGGGAGTGGAAGAACGACCTCAGCGGAAGTGCGGAAGGAGAAACAGAATAATGAAAAAGCGTAATCTGATTCTCGCCGGCGCAGCGGCACTGATGGTCATTACCGCATCGGTACCGGCCGCACTGGCCTACTTTACGACCTACGTCTCCGCAAAGGGAATGAAGGAAGTCACGCTCGGGGAACGGACCGAACTGGAAGAACCGGAACCCAGGAACTGGACCAAGGTCATCACGATCAAGGCCGACGAGGATTCCGAACCGGTATTTGTGCGCGCCAACGCATTTGCGCCGGATGATTATACGCTGACCTTCACCGGAGAGGGCTGGACCGCAGGGGAAGACGGCTGGTACTACTACAGCACGCCGATTTCCAAAGGCGGGGCAGCGGAGCCGCTCAGTGTGAAGATCGACAAAAAAGGCGGATTCGGCAAGGAAGACATCGGAGACAACTTCAATGTTGTCGTAGTCTATGAATACACCCCGGTTCTGTACACAGCAGATACACAGGAAGCCTATGCGGACTGGGAGAAGGGCGTGGAATATCACGAAACCGTAAACTCCGAAGTTACGGAAGACGAGACCGGAGGTGAAAACGGATGAAAAAGCACAGAGTGAAAAAGTCCGTCGGCATCTTCGCAATGCTGGCAGTTGCCATGGGGCTGCTGGTCTTCAGCTCGGTCGGAGGCGCAAGAGCGGCCTTGACCTACTATTCCCAGACCTATACCTCGCAGTTTGAAATGTTCGACATCGGCATTACCCTTCTGGAGAATGACAAGCCGGTCAACCAGCGTAATTACTCCAAGGAAAAGCGCGCGTTTGAGGTGGCAGGCAGCCAGATTCTTCTGAATGATATTGACAAGTTTGAGTTTGGGACGACCTACACCGAAAAACTTACGGTACAGAATACCGGAACGATCGATGAATATGTCCGTCTGACTGTACGAAAGTACTGGGCAAATGCGGACGGCACGAAGCGCACGGATCTGGATCCGGCACTGATCAAACTGACCTTCATCAATGACACGCAGTGGATCAGGGATCCGCAGTACAGCGATGACTCAACGGAGCGTACGGTTCTCTATTATCACAAGCCGATCGCAAAGGGCGACAAGACCGAAGCTGCGACAGATTCGATCACAGTGGACAGCGCCGTCAAAGCAGTTGTCGACAAGGTCACCACAGAGAAGAAGGGCAAGACAACGATCATCACCACGACCTATACCTACAACGGTCTGAGATTCGTACTGGAAGCGGAGGCGGAAGGTGTACAGACACATAACGCCGTCGATGCGATCAAGAGCGCATGGGGACGTGATGTGAACATTGCCGAAGACGGCACACTGAGTCTGAAGTAAAGGAGGAAGGCATATGAAAAAATGGTTAGCAGGCCTGACAGCCGCAACAGCCGGATTCTGTCTTCTTTCGAGCACCGTCAGTGCAGAGACCTATCCGCTGAAGCCGACCAACTGGCAGGTGACATTTACCGGCAATGCGCTTGAAAGCAACTATACCTCCGCTGCGATCCAGGAAAGCATCCAGGGAATGCAGCCGGGGGATGACGCAAACTTTGAGATCAATCTCACCAACAGTTTCTCAAGACCGGTTGACTGGTATATGGAAAACGAAGTCATTGCCAGTTTCGAAGATACCAGCGTTGCCAGAGGCGGCGCATACAGTTATGTTCTGACGTACTATCCGACAACCGGAGAACCGCAGCTGCTCTACACCAGCAACACCGTAGGCGGCGAAGGCACCGCAGCCGACGGCTCCATGGGTCTTTACCAGGCGACCAACGCCCTGGATGAATATCTCTATCTGGAGCGGATCCCGTCCGGCGGAAAATCCCGGATGGTGCTTCACGTTGAGCTTGACGGTGAAACGCAGATCAACGCCTACCAGGATACCGAAGCCAGACTTGAGATCGACTTCGCGGTGGAACTTCCGGAGGTGAGCGGGGAAGAGCCGAAAGAGGTTACCCCCAGCCAGGGACACGGACGCCGGATCATCTATGTGCCGAACACATCGGATCCGTACAAGGCGCTCCCGTATCTGATCACCGGTATTCTCAGTCTGATTCTCTTTGCGTCCAGCGCATATCTGCTGTGGCGCACGAGGGAAGAGAAGTGAGGTGCCCGAAGATGAAAAAGATCAAACGGATACTGGCGGTACTGTGTGCGGTGCTTGTATTCATCCCGTATTCAATTACCGCAAAGGCAGCTCCCTACGAGTATAAGGTAACCGTTCTTGCCGGCCTACACGGCACGGTCAACGGCCTGAACAAGGTGGAAATCAGCGTGCCTGCAGGTACGCAGTGGACACCGAACGCCTATGACGTTGCGGTAACGGATGCACGGTTTTACTTCAAGGGCTTCCATGTCAGCGGAATCGAAGATCTTACGACAGGCGGTGCCCAGACGATCACCAAGGATATCGTATTTGTTGCAGCCTACGGAATGAGCGGCAGAACTGTGGAATATTCCGTCCTCTTCCAGGATGCGGCAGGCAATACCCTCCATCCGCAGAAGACATTCTACGGAAACGTCGGCGACAAGCCGGTCGTAGCCTGTGAATATATCGACGGCTATGTGCCGCAGGCGCAGAACCTGACCAAAACCCTGTCCGCAAATGCGGCAGAGAATGTATTCACCTTCATCTACTCCCCGGGAGAACCGCTTCCGGGCGGCGGAGGCGGAGGAACCACCGGAACCACCGGCTATACGTATACCGATGACGGAACGGTAGTGATCTATCTTCCGGGACCGGCAGGCGGAAACCAGAATGCCGGCGGAAATGCGAATCCTGCAGGAAACCAGAACGCCGTGAATCCGAACAACGCAGCTCCGGGTAACCAGCAGGATGCGGCCAACGCAGCGGATGCCAATGCCGATCAGGCAGCGGACAATGCGGCGGCGCCGGGCAATGATACCAACGTGGATGTCATTGACCTCGATGATCAGACAGTACCTCTGGCCAATGCTTCACCGTCTCCGGACGCAGCTGTAAATCCGGTCAATCCCAAGCCGGGACTCAGCCCGGTGTGGATCGCAGCGCTGCTTGCGTCAGGCCTCGGAATCTTCGCGCTGATTGCGATCCTGATCATGCTGTTCAGGAAGAAGAGAAAAGAAGCCTGATTTGATTCACCACAGTAATAAAGCGGATGCTCTCCATGCGGAGGGCAAAAATAAGGCTGATCGGGAAGTTGTTCCGATCAGCCTTTTAATGTAGTTCTTAATCAAATTGCGATCATTGGTAAAATCCCTTATTATTCGCAATCTGGTGCTGTCCAACGGTTTCCTGAGATCAGCGATTACATGTATGATTTTGAAAATTGACATGACCGAAATGCCGGATTTTATCGCTGCCAGAAACAACCTTCCATATTAGCTGGATTCATTGAAACCTACTTTAAGGAAAAGATCCATACAGTTCACAGATTTTAGGACCCTACGTCTGTGAACAATACCAGTAACAGATGCGCTGCGAAAATACCATGTCCTGAGCGGATCATGACGGGACGATGCGTTTCCTCTGTCCGAATAACGGGGTTGCAGCTGTACGGCTGTCTTGTTCCAAACAGAAATCCGTGCCGGCCCGGCGGTGAAATACGGAAATCAGCATCACGGTGATCTGCCGCATGGGGGTTGAAAACTGCATATTATGTGCCCTGTGTGTGAATTCGCAGAATTATCTGTGAAAATTTCGGCGCAGGCATTGTCAATTCAGTTTTACATGCTATTGTACAAGTGAAAGAGGGGCAAACAGCCTTTCGTATATTCTTTTCACATTCATTCGACGCCTTCCATGTATCCATAATTTATAAGGTGAATACTATGATTGACCGGATGATACAGCTGTGCAGAAAGCTAAACGGCACAATTCGTAATATTTTTGTAGCAATACTGGCACTCGTCATTTCCATATATACATTGCATATTCTTACATTTCCTGCCATCGCATTCAGCCGCAGCACGGGAGAAACCGATCCCGGCATTGTGACAGGTGAACAGGTGAGTGATCCGGATGGCAGTTTTGATAATGGCACAGAGACAGTTTCTTCTTCTGTTTCGGAACCGCAAGATGGGGAAGAGCCGGCTCCCGCAGAAGTACCGGACACTGCCGGGGCTCCCGCTGTGACTGCGGACGAAACACCGGCGCCCGCACCCGATTCCGGCACGGAACCTGCCGAAGATCCGGATGAAATCACAGCGCCGGTACCTGAGGATAACGCACTGCCTGCTGAAGACGAGGCAGCGGAGCCCGGCACGGAACCTGCCGAACCGCAGACCCCTGCCGAAGATCCGGGTGAAATCACAGCGCCGGCACCTGGGGATAACGCACTGCCTGCTGAAGACGAGGCAGCGGAGCCCTGCACGGAACCTGCCGAACCGCAGACCCCTGCCGAAGATCCGGATGAAATCACAGCGCCGGCACCTGAGGATACTGCACTGCCGGCTGAGGATCCGGCGCCTGAGCCCGGGGCGGAACCTGCGGAAACTCCGGCTTCTGATGCAGACCCGGCTGTCATCGCGGATG
>CAMOOA010000098.1 GCA_946621045.1 uncultured Erysipelotrichaceae bacterium | reverse complement strand
GCATTCAGTTCGCGTTCCTTTTCCGACTGTGTGGTAGCGCCGCTTTCATGAAGTGTCTGAAGCACTTCATCACGGCCTGCCTCCGCCTTCTCCAGTTCCTTCTGATCCTTATCGAACTGCGCCTTGCGTTCTGCGACGATCCGGTCGTATTCCGCAATCTGTTCTTTCATGGACTTCAGCTGAATACGGGCAGTTTCTTCCTTTTCAAACGGGAATTCTTTCCGCATGCGCTCTGCGGTGCCGTATTCATAGGATGCCTTCTGGCGCAGCGATGCGGCCTTCTGGCGGCATTCATTCTGTTCACTGACGAGCGCTTCAATTTCTTTCCGCGTCTTCGGCATGCGGGCATTCAGCATTTCCAGCTGCTTTGCCTTTTCCTGGAACTCCGCAATTACCGATTCCGATTCATCACATGCCATCTTCAGAAGGTTGATGCGGGAATTCAGAATGTTGATCGCATCATCGGTCAGACCGGGCATCTGCGCTTCACTGAACGCAGTTTCCGCTTCCCGTTTTTCCAGTTCCGCCTTTTCCTTTGCGGCATGGGCATGCCGGGCTCCGAGTTCGGCCGCATCACGGGCATTATTCATGATGGATTCCGCTTCACGAACCCGGTCTTCGGTCGGAGTACCTACCGATTTCACCGCCCGTTTGGGATGGGTCAGCGAGCCGCATACCGGACACGGCCGGCCGTCGATCAGCGATTCGGCAAGAATGCCCGCCTGTCCGGCAAGATATGCGCCGAGCACCGCATGGTATTCTTCCGAAACACGGTTGAACCGCGCCGTTTCCTGTTTCAGCGCCTCCACCATGTTTTCGTAGCTTCGTTCCGCCGCACGCCAGCTCTGATAGCGGTCTCTTGCGCGGTTATAGGTCACAATGCCGCGGCGCACTTCCCGCAGCTTTTCCTCTTCTTTCTGCAGGGTTCCGTCCGACCCGCGAAGACTTTCCGCTTCCACGATGTCATTGTGAAGATTTCCCTGAAGATGTGTAATTTTTCCGGTGAGTTCCGCCGCCCTGGCTTCAATCTCTTCCGCCTCTTTTGTACACTGTTCCGCAAGCTGTTCCATCCGGTTCAGTTCCAGGAACTTGGACATGGAACGTTCGGTGTCATCCACCTTTTTGCGGAGGATATTCATTCTTGTCACTTCCACATGCGTGGTGATTTCGTCCAGGGAAGCCTTTGATTTCTCGCGGATTCCGGAAAGCTCCGGAATCTTCGCGGAGGCTTTCTCAAGATGATCAAAAATCTCAAGCACCTGTTCGCCGCGGGAAATCCGGGAATTCAGGCGGTTGATCAGTTCTTCGCCCTGTTCCACTTCCCTGCTTTTCCGCTCCAGCAGCATCGCGTCTTCGTTGATGATACGCTGCGCAACGAGAATACTCTGTGAAGGATCTGCCTCGTCTTTGTATTCCTTGAGTTCGGCAAGCGCCTTTGCGTAGCGGCTTTCCTCTCCGCAGGACAGTGCCTCTACTGCCCGTCCGGTATCATGTCTGCGCTCATTGATCCGATGCGTCAGACGCTGTTCTTCCTTGCGGAGACGCTCTTCGATCATCTGATAGGGTTCCGTCTGGAACAGCTGCCGGAAGATCCGGCTGCGGGATTCGGTATCCGCTGTAAGAAGTTCCTGAAATCTTCCCTGCGCAATCATGACGATCTGCGTGAACTGCCGGGCATCCAGTCCGATCAGTTCATAGATTGCACGGTTGACCTGTTCCGCACCGGTGATCCTGAATCCGTCCGGACCGGTCAGCTCTGCGTTTGCCGGATGATGAACGACACGTACGGTTTCATTTTCGTTGACCTGTTCATAGTCATAGGCAGGATTGCGGACAATCCGGTATTTTGTGCCGCGGAATTCAAAATCAAGCGCCACATAGGTCTGTTCCGTTTCCTCGGCATACTGGCTTCTCAGCATATCCTGGGTCCTGCCCTGCGTGCTGGCTTCTCCGTACAGCGCAAATGTGATCGCGTCAAAAATCGCGGTTTTTCCTGCGCCGGTATCTCCGGTCACAAGATAAAGACCGTGATTTCCAAATTTTGAAAAGTCGATTTCGGTCGGTACGGAGTAGGATCCGAATGCCGAAATACTCAGTCTGATCGGTCTCATTCCGTACCTCCAAACGTATCTGCGATCAGCTCCGCCATATAGCGGCGCTGTTCTTCATTCATCGATTCCTTGTTTCTGAACTCATAGAAATCCGAAAACAGTTCATTCGGTTCTTTCAGTTTCAGCTGGCGGATCGCCGTAAGAACGCCGTCACGCACTTCGGTATGCACTTCCGTGGTTCCTTCCAGACGGATTCGTCCGTCCGCATAGGCGACGCCCATGACATACGGGTATTTTTCCTTCAGGACGCGGATGACATCGGGGATGTCCCTGGTTTCCTTAAGGATGATGTTTACATACTTGTCCTTATAGGCTTCGATCATGTCCGGCCGGAGAAGTTCACGGAATGTGCCGATCAGGTTTTTCATTTCCCGTTCCGGCGTCAGTTCGATCGTACTGATCCGGTATGTGCCCTTGTCTTCCAGATTCACCAGTGTGAAGGAACGCTCCGCGCCGATTTCCGCAACAGAATAAATCAAAGGCGCTCCGCTGTAGCGGACCGTTTCAATACCGACAGCCTGCGCGGTATGGACATGTCCGAGCGCGACATAATCAAAGCCGGCGAGTACGGACACATCAACGATCTCGCTTCCGAGGGAAAGATAATCTTCCGATCCGCCCGAAGGCACAACCGCACCGTCAAAATACTGATGCGCGATCAGAACGTTGCGCTCATTCATATCCAGATCCGCCTTGCTTAAAGCGTACTGAACCGCATCCGTAAACGTCTGGCATTCGGGTTCATCCTCGTCCTTGAGACGGTTGACGGCGGACGGTGTGATATACGGCAGACACCATACATGGAGCGGGCCGTACTTATCGAGCATATCAATGCACTCCATCGTTCCGGTCCATGTGCCGCAGACATGAATATTCATTTCTTCCAGCAGCGCCGCGCCGTAGTTGATCAGATCTCCGCGGTCATGGTTTCCGGCAATCATAAAGACATCAATGTCCTGATCCTTCAGCGCGCAGAGAAACTCATTGAGAACTTCCATGGCATCCGCTTCCGGTACATGGGAATCATAAATATCGCCGGCAAGAATAACGGCGTCTACTTCTTTCTTCACTGCTTTATCAACGACCTGTCTGAGAACACTTCTCTGATTATCGATCATCGAGTAACTGTTCACCTTCCTGCCCAGATGCAGGTCTGCCAAATGTGCAAATCTCATGCGTTTATTATAACGCGAATCTTTATCCTGTTTGGGAGATGTGCGCAAAAAGAAACGGCAGTCCGCACTGCCGCTTTGTTATAATGCCATAAATATTGATCAGCTTATCCTGCATTGTCCGCCGGCTGCGATTCCGTAGCCGGTTCCGCCGCAGGCGCATCTGTAGCTGCCGGAACTTCCGGCTGTGACTGCATTTCCGGCTGGGTCTGCTCGGGTACTTCTTCCGGAGCCGCTGCTTCCGGTTCCGCAGGGGTCTCCGGTTGTGCAGGAACTTCTGTTTGAACCGGTGCTTCTGTCTGTACCGGAGGTTCCGTCGGCACCGGAACTTCTGTCGGAGCCGGGGCTTCTGTCGGTACCGGAGTTTCTGTCGGTGCCGGAGCAGCTGATTCTGCAGGTACCGCGGTTTCTGCCGGAGCTGCTGCGTCCGGTGATGCAGATGCAGGGACTGCCTCACAGTTTCCGGTTTGAGCGTTCAGCTGATAGCCAGACAGACAGGCGCATCCGTTTTCCGTCCATTTACCAAACGTATTAATGCATGCATTCTGCCTTTCAGCAAGTGCAGGATCCGGTGTCGGTGTAGTCTCCGGTGTTGCGGTCGGTTCAGCTGTTTCTTCGGGTTCTTCGGTTTCCTGCGGCTCTTCCGTCACTTCCGGCAGAGGCATATCTTCCGGCACCCATTCGGTTTCCGCAGTCAGCGGATCTTCCGTATACTCTTCGTTGGTAAGCGGGTCGGTCTTGAACAGTCCGTCCGGCACACCGATGACATTCGGAATTGCGGCAAGCGGTTTCGGCCGGTCATCATCTGTGATATGGGAATGCGTGCGGATATATTCAAACAGTGCGCGCAGCCCCTTCTCGGAAAGATGGAGTCCGTCCGAAATCATATAGCCTTCTTTTGCATAACCGGTTTTGTCATCCTTCAACGCTTCCGAAGAATCCAGGAACTTCCAGTCATTTTCCTTGCACATCTTTGCGATTGCCTTGTTGTAGGCATCAATCTGAACCATTTTTACATTGGTATATGTGGTATTCTTAGAAACCGGCGGAATTGCATTCACAATAATATCCACGGACGGATAGGCAGTTTTCACCGCCTGAATCCCCTTTTCATAACGCTCTATGAACGAGTCGGTTTCCGTACTGGAGCCATAGAGATTATTCGTGCCCATCGTGATGATGACCCGTTCCGGCTGCAGAATCGCGACCGACTGCGGCATTGAATAGCGTCCGGAGGAGAAGTCCATGCATGGAAAAGCCGCGATTGCGTCAATGCCCATACCGACTACACCGATTGTGTTGGTCTTCGAAGTGAATGTCTTTTTCGTGTCACTGTTTATGACCGCAAGGAAACGCGCCGTATTGGAGTCGCCGAGAAACAGTGTGCTCTCCACATATGACTCCCCTGCGTCCTTTGTTTCCTCAAGGACGGTTCCGTCGTATTCCTTCTTGTCGAGAACACCGGCGGACGCATCATACGGTTCCGCCTCTGCCGTCGGCTCCGGGGTCGCCTGCGGCTCTTCCTCTTCAGGGGCAGAGATGTTTCTCATCACAAGCACCACCGCAAAAATAAGAAGCGTCAGGATACCAAGGCATACCGCGATCAGCGCATCCGTTTTTATGCGATACCGCTTTCCGCGGAAATTAAACTTCACTTCACTCATGGTAATTATTTTACTATATATACGCAGTTTTCGAGCCGTGCAGATTCACAGAACTTTTCACACGCAG
>CAMOOA010000097.1 GCA_946621045.1 uncultured Erysipelotrichaceae bacterium | reverse complement strand
GTCATCAACCGCAATGCCGCAAGGGTCGGCGGCCTCATTCTGATCCTTGCGGGATTCTTCCTTCCGATTGCCCGGTTCATGAGTTCCGTGCCGAGTCCGATTATCGGCGGCATTATGATTATGGTCCTCGGACAGATTCTGGTGTCCGGTGTGGAAATGATCGCAAAAGCCGGCTTTACCCAGAGAAACCGGCTGATTGTCGCCCTCAGTATGTCGATCGGGGTCGGCTTTACCACAACTACTGAAATTGGAATCTGGGATAATTTCCCGACAGCCATTCAGACGATTTTCTCGCAGAATGTTGTGGCGGTCGTATTCGTAACCGCAATACTTCTCAATCTGTTTTTACCGAAAGAGATGAACTGATCATGTTATCATCCGCCTCTTCCGCGCAGCGATACGGGCAGTCGGAAAGGTGATCATTGACCATCCCGATTGCCTGCATGAATGAATACGTAATGACCGGTCCGACAAATGCCATGCCCAACTTTTTGAGATCCCTGCTCATCCTGCGCGAGATCTCCGTCTCCGCCGGCATTTCGGCAGCGGTTTTCCAGTTCCCGACAATCTGTTTTCCGTCCGTATAGGACCAGACATACGCATCGAGGCTTCCGTATGCCGCAATGATCTTCTTTGCGGCAATTGCATTCTTTCGGACACTGAAGATCTTGTTTTTATTCCGAATGAGCTCCCTGTTGTTTAACAGACCGTACAGATATTCATCACGCAGCGATGCGCACTTTTCAATATCAAAATCAAAGAACGCTTCCTTGTAGGCCTGCCGTTTGTTTATGATCGTCCGCCAGGAAAGACCGGTGCTTTGTCCTTCCAGACACAGCATCTCAAAGATGTGCCGGTCATCATGGGAAATCCGGCACCATTCATGATCATGATACTCCGTTAACAGCGGGTCTCTGATTGCCCACTGCCGGCATTCGCTTTCCTTAGCCATAACCGGTTTCCTCAGTAATCCAGCCAGTCCAGAAAGAGCAGCGCCGTGAAGTCTCCTTCGCCGAAGATCTCTTCCAGTTCTCCCTTTGTCATACCGATGAAGTTTCCAATCCGCTCTCCTTTTACCGTTCCTTCTTCCAGGATGAGAATCATCTCATTTCCGCTGCACAGAAGCACATCACCGGTTCTGACTTCGGTATCCTTTTCCTCAATCGGAACAGCGAACGGAAGGACAGCCCGTTTTACACTGCCTTCATCGTGAAAGCTGGTTTCATGGGAAGCCGTCCCGAGCACTTCAAGCAGCTCCTGTTTCGTAATGGTATTGGTATAAATCTGCCTGCCGCTGATTTCCAGTGTCAGCGTGGCTTCCGGTTCTCCGTAATCATAGGATTCTTCCTTCACGATCTCTCCTTTCCAGTTCACGATACCGCCGAACTCATATACATTTGTATAGCCGAGCTTTGCCAGCTGTTCCGCTGCGCCGGCAGCCCGTATTCCGGTGCGGCAGTAGATCAGGATGACCTGATCTTTGTCAGGCAGCTGCGCAGGTGCTTCACTTCCGATCGTTTCCGCCGGAAGGCACACGGCATCCGGAATGTGTCCCTCATTGAACTCCTCTTCTGTCCTTACATCGAGGATGACGCAGTCCTCTTCCTCCATCATCTTCCGCGCTTCTTCCTGGGAGATCTGTTTATACGGCGGCGTCTTCTGTTTCACTGCGCACGATAAAAGAAAAAGGACGGGCAGAATCAGAAGGATCATGATCGGTTTCAGGTTTTTCATACATGCATTCCTGTCTTCATTATATCAGTCCGGAATCAGCCTTCGAATTCGCTGAATGCGTATTCGTGCCGGGCTCCGGGATTGATCTCTGTGACTTTGACTCTCTTTCGGACATGATCGATTTCATATCGTTCCGCCAGCCAGAGGTTTTCAAACGTCCGGTCGGTAACGGCATACGCTTCCCGGTTCAGAAGATCGGTGTCCGCAACGGTATAGTTCTCCGGCGGGAAGTTTCCGTAATATTCCCGCTGGATATCATCCATCCCGAAGAAATACAGGCTGTCGGGATATCCGGCCGCGAAGGTCGGATCCATGTGATAGTATTTTCCGTTCAGCTGCACAAGCACCCATTCATGCGCATCGCTCTGATCCGCATTCAGGGAAGAACAGGGAACCGCATTGATTCCGGTCTGCAGTAAATAATAAATATATTCCCCGGCGATTTCCTGACAGATCCCGGTATCCTGCATGATGGCCCGATAACTCCTTAGCTTCAGTGCATCTTCCAGTGTAACGGACTCGTCTGCGGTATCCTTGCGGGCAACCGCAGTGAACAGCTCCATGGCTTTGACTACATCCGGTTCCTCATACGGAACGGCAGAGGTGATCACTTCGGTCACCTTCTTTTTAAACCCTTCCAGCATGTCCGCCGCTTCCTCTTTTTCACAGCGGTACACAAGATAACAGACACCGTCAGTAACGGCTGTTTTCTCCCTGTCGATCAGCTCCTGTGCCGGCGGAAAGCAGGTGCCGGAAACCGCAAGAAGCTGATGAAACCGCTCTGCGGAAGGACACGGAAAGGTATCTTCCGTTTTCAGCAATGCATCACAGAAGGCAATGAACTGCGTTTCAAATTCTTCTCCGTAAATATCTTTATATTCCTTCGCAATGACATGCGGGTTAAATGTATAGACATACGGCTCCGCGGTGTCTTCCTCTGCGGCGGATCCGGCAGGCACAGCGTCTGCCGGATGTTCTTCCCCGGCGCTCTCTGTCCGGCATCCCGCAAACGCCAGTGACAGCGTCAGAATCAGACACAATAAATTCAATCTGCCGAATCGTTTTCTCATCTTCCGATTTCATTTCCTTCGGTTACATCATACACGTTACAGTCATACGAAAAACAGGGCATTCCGATTCCCTTCGGACTGCCCCGTCTGTGTGATTATTTTCTGTATTGTCCGCCGTACAGCCGGACGGGGAACCATTACTCCGCAGGTGTGTACTGCTGTTCTGCTTTTGTAATGCCGTCGGCATAGATGACCGAGAAGTCATTCTTCATTGAAATCGGTGTAAAGCCTTTTTCAATGTATTCCTTGGACTTCTTTTCCCAGTCCTGCGTGCCCCATTCCCGCTCATTGTCATCGGCTACGATCATGTATGCCTCTGCCTTGTACGGATTTCTTGAGTCGATCGTATAGTTCATCATACTGGTGTCACTGCCGCTGTTTCCGAAGGCAAGTACCGGACGCTGACCGATCTCCTGCTCGATGTAGATTGCCTTGTTTCCGTTGAGGTTCTTCTGCAGGAATCCGCCTGTCAGGACAAGTTCATCTCCGTTTTCATATTTGTAGTTCATATTGGAAGCTTCATCTTCATGACCGGCCTGCTTGACCTCAAAGTCGGTGCCGATGACGTGTTCCGGCTTGACATACGCACTGATCGGGGATTCCGCGACAATCGCACGGGTCGTGATGCGTTCCGTGCCGCTGATGACATAGATCGTAAACTGATTGTCATAGAGGTACTTCACCAGTTCGACCATCGGACGGTAGAAGTTGTCGATGTACCGCATGTTTTTGAAGCTGGCGGTCTTCTTCTTTCCGAACTCGACAACGTAGTTATAGAATTCCTCAACGGTCATGCCGGCATATGCTTTCGCGAAGTTGCGGGCAAGTGTTTCGTCTGCGACATATCCCGGCTTGATTTCCGCCGCAACTGTCTTCAGTTCATCCGAGACGCGGTCCGGATGATCGTGGAGACAGTATTCAATAAACATCATCGTGTCGTAATACGTGTAATACGTCTCGCATGCCAGAGTGCCGTCCATATCGAATACCGCAATACGGTCTTCGACAGGAATAAAGTCCGGACTGGTTTCATCCGTGACATTTGTCACATAATCGATCAGCTGCTGTTTCGGGGCAGAGCCTTCACTCCAGAGTGAAAGCGGCTCTGCGGCAGGTTCTTCCGGCGCAGCCGTTTCAGCAGCCACCGGTTCTTCCGGTGCCGGTGCCGCAGGTTTGACTCCGGTTCCGGATGTAAATATGACACCGATCACGATCAGCGCAATGAGCTCAAGAATCGCGAGACAGCGCCAGAAATTCAGTTGTTTTTTTGTCTTTTCCATTTCTTTCTCTTATTCTTTCCTTTTTATCCCTACTATTATTTCACTCACTTAAAAAACTGCAAGTATGCCCTGACAGATTCTGTTTCCCGATATGAGAAGCCGGACACGGATTTCTTTGCGTCATACAGATCTTCTGCACAGATGAAAAAACCGCCCTGCAGAGCAGGTTCTTCCGGTTGTCCGGTTACCGGTCATTCCGTGCTTTCGATTACTTCTTCGATCTCCGCCTTTACCCTGCTGATCGGAATAATCAGACTCAGATGGTCAAAGTCATACTGCGACAGGTCTCCGGTACAGGCGGCGTACTGATTCCGATTACTTCTCCGGCAAGATTGAAGACCGGTCCTCCGGAATACCCGGACACGATCGGTGCGTCTGTCAGGATATAGCTGTTCTTCGTATCAATATGCATGTAAAAGTCTTCGTCCGGTTCGATCCGTTTTCCCGTGCAGAAGCTGAACGGTTTCCCGTCTGCCGGGTTGCCGATCATGACAAGCATATCCCCTGTCTTTACTTCATCGGAATTCCCGAAGCGGACCGAGGCTCCCTGAAGATCTTCTGCCCGGATGACCGCAATGTCTGTCCCGTCATCCCGGAAAACAACCGTTCCTTTGGACTCGTTTCCGTCTGCGTCCTGCAGGGTGAAATCATCTGTCTCATACAGCACATGCGTATTGGTAATGACATAGCGGTCATGATACCGGAAGCCGGTTCCGTTATTGCCATTGGGAATAAAATGATCCGATGATGATGCCGGCCACGCAGACGGTAATAACACACCAAAAGCAGGCCGCAGGGACCGCCATGACTGATTTCGTTTTCATTCTGTTCCTCCGTTCGCCGGGCGGATTATATACACTGCGCACTGCGCTTCATCTTCTGCACTTCAGAATCAATTTCGCGGATCAGTTCCGCCTCGCTGAGTCCTCCGGCAAAAACGCCCTTCTGATATACAATTTTTCCGTTAACAATCGT
>CAMOOA010000096.1 GCA_946621045.1 uncultured Erysipelotrichaceae bacterium | reverse complement strand
ATTCCGTGCATCATCTGCGTCGGCGGACCGATGCTCGGCGGTATCGAATTCGACAACCGGAAATCCGACCTCACATCCATCTCCGAAGCACTCGGCATGGTAAAGAGCGGAAAGATCTCCGAACAGGATTACAACTCACTCGAAGACACAGCCTGCCCGGGATGCGGCTCCTGCGCATTCCTCGGCACAGCCAACACCATGTGCTGCCTTGCGGAAGCACTCGGTATGACACTGCCAGGCTCTGCCCTGATTCCTGCAGTCTATGCGGAGCGTCTGCGCTCCTCGTTTGAAGCAGGCCAGGCAATCGTAGAGCTCTGCAAAAAGAATATCACAGCACGCCAGATCATCACGCCGGAAGCGATCCGCAATGCGATCCGCACCTGCATGGCGATCAGCGGCTCCACCAACGCGGTACTGCATCTCTCCGCACTTGCGGTTGAGGCAGGCCTCGACATGAACGTTCTCGAAGAGTTCGAAAAGCTCAACCTCACAACACCGCAGATCGCAAAGGTCAACCCGGCAGCGGCTCCGGATATGGAAGCCTTCTACCGTGCAGGCGGAATCCCGAAGGTTATGACCGAACTCGGCGACCTGATCAACGGCGACTGCATCACCGTTACCGGAAAGCCGATCAGTGAGAATCTGAAGAGCTACATCTACAAGTATCCGTTCAACCCGTCCATCATCAAGACCCGCGAGAATCCGTTCTCCAAGACCGGCGGTATCGCAGTCATGCATGGAAACCTCTGCCCGAACACCGGTGTCTCCAAGCCGGGCGCAATCGATCCGGCAATTCATCACTTTGTCGGTAAGGCGAAGTGCTACAATTCCGAGGAAGAGGCGGAAGCCGCAATTCTCGGCGGAAAGATCACAGCCGGCGATGTAGTGGTAATCCGCTACGAAGGCCCGAAGGGCGGCCCCGGCATGCGTGAAATGTTCAAGGCCATGAAGTACATGTACGGTGTCGGACTTGCCAAGTCTGCGGCTCTGATCACAGACGGACGCTTCTCCGGAACCAACAACGGCTGCTTCGTCGGACACATTTCCCCGGAAGCTGCCGAAGGCGGACCGATCGCAATCGTTCAGGACGGCGATGAAATTGAAATCGACGTCGACAACGGCAAACTCGAACTCCGCGTCTCCGATGAAGAGATCGCAGAGCGCTTCAAGAACTGGAAGCGGCCGGACAAGCCGATTCCGAACGGTTATCTCAGACTGTATGCGCGTGTAGCGGCATCTGCCGACAAGGGCGCAGTCATCATGCCTGAGAACCTCGACAAGTAATCACCAGCAGTAACACCAGGAGAGGATCAGCTCCCGGTGAAAATAATGAAAACCGGGAGCTGAACCGGATTACAGGAGAACACATGACAGAAAAAGTAATGAAAACAATGGATGGAAATGAAGCCTGCGCGTATGTGGCGTATCACTTCACAGATGTTGCGGCGATTTTCCCGATCACACCTTCTTCCCCGATGTCGGAGCACGTTGATGAGTGGTCCGCAGGCGGAAGAAAGAATATGTTCGGTCAGCAGGTAAAGCTGATCGAAATGGAATCGGAGGCCGGCGCTGCCGGTGCTCTGCACGGTGTTGCGGAATCCGGTGCGCTGGCGACCACATTCACCTCATCGCAGGGTCTTCTCCTCATGATTCCGAACCTCTACATCATGTCCGGACACCGGATGCCGTCCGTCTTCCACGTTGCGGCGCGTTCGGTTGCCCAGCACGCAAACAACATCTTCGGTGACCATCAGGATGTCATGACCTGCCGTACGACCGGTGCCGCAATGATGAGCACCGCATCCGTACAGGAGGCGATGGACCTCAGCGCGGTTGCGCATCTGACAACGATCAAGACCCGCGTTCCGTTCATGCATTTCTTTGACGGTTTCCGTACATCCCACGAAATCCAGAAGATCGAAGTTATCGATCTCGACAAGGTTGCGGAACTCATGGACAAGGATGCGCTGCGTCACTTCCATGAAATCGCAATGAATCCGGAACACCCGCTGATGCGCACCACCGTTCAGGGCTCCGATGTCTACTATCAGTCGGAAGAAGCCAACAACGGCGCATACAACAACATCCCTGCAGTGGTTGAAGAATACATGCAGGGCATCAACAAAATCACAGGCCGTGACTACCACATCTTCAACTACTACGGTGCGGAAGACGCAGACCGCGTCATCGTCATGATGGGCAGCGCCTGTGAAGCAGCAGAGGAAGTCATTGATTATCTCAACGCCCGCGGCGAAAAGACCGGACTTCTCAAGATCCATCTGTTCCGTCCGTTCGACATGGAGACCTTCAAGAAGGCCATCCCGTCCACGGTTAAGAAGATCACAGCGATGGACCGCTCCAAGGAACCGGGCGCCATTGCCGGTGCGGTATATCTCGATACCTGCGCATCCTTCGCAAATGATGCGAATGCGCCGGAGATCTTCGGCGGCAGATACGGTCTTGCGTCCAAGGACGTTACCCCGGCTCAGCTGAAGGCAGTCTTCGACAACATGAACTCCGATACACCGAAGAAGCTCTTCACAATCGGTGTCAACGACGATGTCACACATCTGTCCCTGGAAGTTCATGAACCGCTCGTTACCGAATCCGCAGATACTGTTTCCTGCAAGTTCTGGGGTCTTGGCTCTGACGGAACCGTCGGCGCAAACAAGAACTCCGCAAAGATCATCGGTGACTATGCCGGCAAGTACACACAGGCATACTTCGAATATGACACCAAGAAATCCTACGGTATTACCAAGAGCCATCTGCGTTTCTCGAAAGATCCGATCCGTTCCACGTATCTGATCACCGCAGCAGATTTCCTGGCCTGCCACGCGGAGTCCTACATCTACCGCTATGACATGATCCATGAGGTCAAGGACGGCGGAACCTTCCTTCTCAACTGCACATGGAAGCCGGAAGAGCTCGATGAGAAGCTTCCTGCGGCAGTCAAGAAGTATATCGCAGACCACAACGTCAACTTCTACATCGTTGACGCAAATACAAAAGCGCGTGAACTCGGCCTCGGCAACCATGCCAACATGATCCTGCAGGCTGCGTTCTTCAAGCTCGCAAATGTCATGCCGGTCGAAGAGGCCGTGCAGCACATGAAGGAAGCGGTCGTAAAGACCTATTCCAAGAAGGGCGAGAAAGTCGTAAACATGAACATCGCGGCTGTCGATGCGGGTATCAACAGCCCGGTCAAAGTCGATGTTCCGGCATCCTGGTCCAGCTGTGTCGATGATACAGTCATCGATGAGAATCTTCCGGAAACCGTACGCAAGATCGTCATCCCGTGCAACCGCCAGGTCGGCGACAAGCTGCCGGTATCCGCATTCATCAACCATCAGGACGGCACCTACGATCTTGGAACCTCCAAGTATGACAAGCGCGGTATTGCGGCAAGCCTGCCGAGCTGGGATCCGTCCAAGTGCGTGCAGTGCAACATGTGCGCATATGTATGTCCGCATGCAGCGATCCGTTCCTACCTCGTAGATGCGGAGGAAGAAGCCGCAAAACCGGAAGGCTTCGTTACCGCAAATGCCATCGGCATGCCGGATCTCAAATTCCGTATCCAGGTCAGCACAATGGACTGCACCGGCTGCGGAAGCTGTGCATCGGTCTGCCCGGCCAAGGAAAAGGCGCTCGTCATGGAGAAGGCGGACGAAACCGCAATGCGCGACGAGACCAACTGGAACTATGCGCTGAGTCTCAAGGACAAGCACGGCAATACAAAGCGCAACACGATCAAGGGCTCCCAGTTCTACCAGCCGCTGGTTGAATTCTCCGGCGCATGCGCAGGCTGCGGCGAAACCCCGTATGCAAAACTCATCACACAGCTCTACGGCGAAAAGACCTACTGGGTCAACGGTGTCGGATGCTCGCTCGCATGGGCAGGCGCATTCCCGTCACTGCCGTACACCAAGAACAAGGAAGGCCGCGGCCCGGCATTCTACGGAACTCTGTTTGAAGACTCCGCAGAAAACGGACTCGGTGTGGTACTCGGTGTCAACCAGCGCAGAAATGCGGAGAAGAACGCAGTCGAAGCACTCATGGCTGCCGTTCCGGGCACAGAGACCGAAGCAGCCGCAAAGAAGTGGCTTGAAACCTTCGATGATCTCGAACAGAGTGACGCAGATTCCAGAGCACTCGTAAAGGTCATTGAAAGCACGAAGTACGAAGGCGAAGCAGCCAAGCTTGCGGAAGCGGTTCTTGAAAACAAGGATCAGCTCTCCAAGAAGGTGGTATGGCTCTACGGCGGCGATGGCTGGGCTTACGATATCGGCTACGGCGGACTTGACCACGTTATCGCCATGAACGAAGACATCAACATCATGGTCGTTGATACGGAAGTCTATTCCAACACCGGCGGACAGTCCTCCAAGGCGACACCGCTGGGCGCATCGGCGAAGTTCGCAGACGGCGGAAAGACAACCGCGAAGAAGGATCTCGGACGCATCCTCATGAACTATCCGAATACCTATGTCGCATCCGTAGCGATGGGCGCAAATCCGAACCAGCTGATTCAGGCGGTTACGGAAGCGGTCAACCATAAGGGACCGTCCCTCATCGTCGCATACGCACCGTGCATCAACCACGGCATCAAGGCCGGTATGGCAAACGTACAGGCTGAGATGAAGAAGGCTGTTGACTGCGGTCTGTGGCCGCTGTACCGCTACAACCCGGATAAGGAAGTCAATCCGTTCTCGCTCGACTACAAGGAGCCGAGCCGTCCGGTTACCGACTTCTTCGACGGACAGGTACGTTTCGCAGGCCTCAAGATCAAGTTCCCTGAAACCGCAAAGAAACTCTTCGATGCGGCGCAGAAGGACGCGGATGAGCGCTGGAAGACCTATGTCAGACTGCGTGATTCCCTCAACGGCTGATTTACAGACTGATTGAAGACTCCCCCTTCAACTGCATATACTCATATGCTGAGGCCGGACGGACAGCTCCGTCCGGCCTCAAATCATTTATCATGTAACTGGAGGTGAACAGAATGACTGGAAGATTTCAGGGAAAAGTCGCCGGCGTATCCGGCGCAAACTCACCGGCCGGAATCGGATTTGCGATTGCGCGTGAACT
>CAMOOA010000095.1 GCA_946621045.1 uncultured Erysipelotrichaceae bacterium | reverse complement strand
TGATCCGCGGCATGAATGCATATGTAAATCTCATTCCGTACAACGAAGTGGATGAAAACGGGTTTAAAACAACCGATGAACGCGCTGCGCTCCGCTTTTATGACGTCATCATGAAGAATGGAGTGAAGGCGACCCTCCGCAGCAAACACGGCGATGATATTGATGCGGCGTGCGGACAGCTCAGAGCACGTCATGAAAGGAACCGTCAATGAAGTATTTTGGTCTGACGGATCGCGGAAAACTGCGGAAATCAAATCAGGACAGCTACATCATCGCTTCCAACCGGGCGGGTGATGTTTTTGCGGTTGTCTGCGACGGAATCGGCGGCGGAAAAGGCGGCGATATCGCCAGCCGGCTTGCGGTTACGCATTTCTCCATGGCATTCTCACAGAACGAAGGATTTGCGGATGAAGTGCAGCTGCGGCGCTGGCTCGGTCTTGAGATTCCTGCCGCGAATGAGGAAATCTACCGGATGGGCCGACGTACGGAAGAACTGAAGGGAATGGGAACCACGCTGACCGGCGTAATGATCACCTCGGTCGGTATTTTCGTTGTGAATGTCGGCGACAGCCGCACCTACGGCTATTATCCGGACGGATCGTTTGAACTGCTTACGGTCGACCATACCCTGGTGAATGACATGCTGAGGCACGGGGAGCTGACCGAAGAGGAAGCAAGGAATTATCCGCGCAAGAATGTTCTTACCAATGCGCTCGGCGTATGGGAAAAGGCGCGGTTTGATCTTGAACGCATGGACCGCAGGGCAGACGGATATCTTGTCTGTTCCGACGGCCTGCATGGTTATGTGGATGAGAAAATTATCAAGGGAATCGTTCTGAACCGGGAAATCGATCCGGCAATCCGGGTCCGCCGTCTGTACAGTGAAGCAATGAACGCAGGAGGATATGACAACATCACCGCGATCCTCATCGATATGGAAGGAGATGAGCGTTATGAGCAATAATCTCATCGCAAACCGTTACGAGGTTTTCCAGCATATCGGCCAGGGCGGAATGGCGGATGTTTTCCTTGCGGTCGATCAGATTCTGAACCGCCAGGTCGCAGTGAAGATTCTGCGCAGCGAACTGTGCACGGATGCAGTATCCGTTCTCCGTTTTGAACGCGAAGCGCAGGCAGCGACTGCGCTTTCACATCCGAACATCGTAGAGATCTATGATGTCGGAGAATACAAGGGACACCATTATATCGTTATGGAGTATGTCTCCGGAAAGCCGCTGAAAAAGATGATTCAGCAGCGCGGAGCACTGCTTACCGAAGAAGCGATCGACATTATGATCCAGCTCACCGGCGCGACTGCCGAAGCGCACCGCAGAGGCATCATTCACCGTGATATCAAGCCGCAGAATGTGATCGTCAAATCCGACGGATCCATCAAGATGCTCGATTTCGGTATTGCCCTTGCGAAAGGATCAATGCAGCTGACACAGGCAAACAACGTCATGGGCTCGGTGCACTATCTTGCGCCGGAGCTTGCCAGGGGACAGTCCGCAAGCCCGCAGTCGGATATCTATGCACTCGGTATCTGTCTGTTTGAAATGCTTACCGGAGATGTTCCGTTCAAGGCGGATCAGGCGGTGCAGGTTGCCCTGATGCACATGCACAATGATATGCCGGAAGTCCGCAGTATCAATCCGCAGATTCCGCAGTCCGTTGAAAATATCGTGATCCGCGCCACCGCAAAGGATCCGGACAAGCGTTATGCATCGTGCAACGAGATGCTCGAAGACCTGCGTACCTGTCTGCTTCCGGAGCGCCGGAATGAAGCGAAGCTTCTCATCAATGAAAATACAAGGCTTGTACAGACCATCAAGGACAACGGAAGCCGGAAAAAAGGCTCCCGTATGCAGCAGGTCGATCCCGAACTTGCCAGAGATATGAAGCGCAGTGATTTCGTGCCGAAACGGCCGCTGCGCAAGAACTCCCTTACAGGGACAAATCTTCGTCCGAAGGTGACGGCTGCCGCCCAGGTTCAGCAGGAAACTGCACCGGCACCTGCACCGATCAAGGAACGGGTCGTTGCCCACAAGGAAAAGATTGACCGCAGCCGCTCCGACGGCACAAGAGTTTCCAGGCCGGCGGTCGCACGCGGTTCCAAAACAGGCAAGGGCGTGAAGTTCCTTCTGATCATGCTGATCTCTCTGCTCGGCGTCAGTCTGATGGTACTTGCATACAACCGGATCAGCGCCATTGCCGCTGCTGGAAGAATGGTGGAAGTTCCGGATCTTGTCGGAAAGACACTGACGGATGCGAAAGCACTCTGCACCGACAACAGTCTTGTACTGGATACATCGAACGTGGAGTATACACTGACGGAATCAACGGAAAAGGGACAGATCATTTCCTGCAATCCGGCGGTCGGAACCGAAGTGGAAAAGGGAAGCCGCATCAGCGTCAGCGTATCTTCCGGAATCGGCATTCAGATCGCGGATTACCGCGGCAAGAATATCAATGCGGTCATCAAGGAACTGTCGGAATACAACTTCCTCAAGGTCACCACAAAGGAAGAGGAAAATGAAACCGCAGAGCCCGGCAGCATCCTCCGGCAGGAACTTCTTGAACCGGGGACCATGTTCAATCCGAACAATGTCAGTGAAATCGTGCTGGTATACGCCAGCTACCCGACCGTGGTCATTCCGTACGAAATCGACGGAATGCCGGTCGAGGAAGCTTCCAAGATGCTTGAGGCACTGGGCGTGGAGGTATTCTCCTCAACGCTTGATACAACCGGACTCAGTGAAGAGGAAATTGCCAATCTCAATACCGGCGTTGTGATCCGTTCGGATCCGGCCGCCGGAAGCGAATATACACAGCGGGAAGACAACTATGTGGTTCTTTACTACTACTGATCGCACATGGAGTACACGATGAACGCACGCATTGTACGGATTCTTTCCAAGGATTATACGCTGCTGCTGGAAGACGGCTCGCGCGTGAATGCAGTCGCGATGGGCAAACTGAGGAAAAATGAATCGCCGGTTGTCGGCGATCTCGTGGATGCGGAACCGCTTCACGGCACATGGGGCATTCAGAAGATCTATCCGCGCCGGAACTGTCTGATCCGGCCGGCCTGCGCCAATGTTGACCAGGCACTGATCGTGATGTCGGTCAAGGATCCGGATTTTTCGCCGGCTCTGATTGACCGGCTTTCCGTCCTGATCACCCACGCGGGAATCACGCCGCTCCTCTGTATTACAAAATGCGATCTTGGGATTCCGGCGGAAACGTCTGAACTGATTGCGGAATATGAGCGTGGCCCGATGAAAGTGCTGCGGACCGCAAAAGATTCTCTGAATCCGGAAGTCGCCGAGGTGTTCCGGGACAGGATCACGGTTCTGACGGGACAGAGCGGTGCGGGAAAAAGCACGCTGCTGAATGAGATCAATCCGGAATTCCGGCTTGAGACGCAGGAGATATCAAAAGCGCTCGGGCGCGGAAAACATACGACGAGACATTCCGAACTGCATGAAGTTGCCGGCGGTCTTGTGGCGGATACACCGGGATTTTCATCGCTTGATTTTTCTCATATGCAGGCGGAGGATCTCGATGATGCGGTCCCGGATTTTGCGCCGTATATCGGCTTATGCCGGTTCAATGACTGCGTGCATGAAAATGAACCTGACTGTGCAGTGAAACATGCGGTGGAAGAAGGGCGGATCAGCCGGACCCGCTACAGCAGTTATCTGGATATGCTCAAAATTATCCGAAGCCGAAAGGAGAGCTGGTAATGGAACGTAAAGTGATTGTTGCGCCTTCGGTTCTTTCGATGGATTACAGCCGGATGGCGGAACAGCTTGCAGAGATCGAACAGAGTGATGCGGAATGGCTTCATTTTGATGTCATGGACGGACATTTCGTTCCGAACCTGACATTCGGGCCTGATATTCTGAAAGGGTTCCGGAAAGCGTCCGGCCTGTTTCTCGACGTGCATGTGATGATCGACCGTCCGCTGTTTTTTGCGGAGAAGTTTCTTTCCGCAGGAGCGGACAATTATACATTTCATTATGAGGCAGTAAAGGACGAAGAGGAACTTCGCAGGATTGCTGGTCTCGTCCGGAGTCAGGGAAAATCGGTCGGAATCTCAATCAAGCCCGATACCCCGGCGGAGGTGCTGAAACCGTACCTGGATCTCTTTGATCTGTTTCTTGTCATGTCCGTTGAGCCCGGTTTCGGCGGTCAGAAATTCATTCCGGAAAGTCTGGACAAGATCCGCAGCCTGCGCGGCTGGCTTGATGAAGCAGGGCTGAACAGCCATATCGAAGTGGACGGCGGCATCAATGAAACAACTGCGAAACTGGTGCGGAGCGCCGGTGCGGATGTACTGGTGGCGGGCTCCTATGTATTCAGACAGGATATTCGAGAGGCGGTGAAGAGTCTTGCGTGACTGTGTGGTGGTTCTGAAACTTGCGGATCATCTGCCGGATTTCAGAGATGTGGATTATATCGGCGCGGATAAAGGCGCGCTGGTTCTGGCGCGCAAAAAGATCCGGATTGCATTTTCAATCGGCGATTTCGATTCGGTATCGGAAAATGAACAGGGTCTGATCGAACTTTACAGCGATGGGGTGATTGCACTGAATCCCGTAAAGAACAACAGCGACAGCGAAGCGGCCGTCGATGAGGCGATCCGCCGCGGATACCGGAGGATTTATATTGTCGGCGCTACCGGAGGACGTCTTGATCATGAGATCGTGAATATCCGTCTCTGCTGGAAATATCCCGACCGCGTCGTGCTGGTTGATGATAAAAACTATGCCCGGGCGCTCGGGGAAGGCGGTCACCGCATCAGCAAAAACGGATATCAGTATCTGTCGCTGTTTGCGGAAAATGAATGTGAGATCAGCCTGAACGGCTTCAAATATGAACTTGACCACCGGGTCTTCACCGAGCGGGATCTTTACGGACTGTCCAACGAGATCATCGGAGAGACCGGTGAAATATTTGTGCACCGGGGAAGCGTCCTCACCGTGCAGACCAACGACTGATGAAAAAGGGCACCGGACGGTGCCTTTCATTTGGACAGGGGAAATACAAAAAAAGAACGTCCTGCCGGAAGTTCCTTTTCTGAAAACCGTTTATGCTTCAACCGGGGCTGCAGTCTTCTTCTTTGTGCCGCCTTTCAGCGTCTTTAACGCACGCGCC
>CAMOOA010000094.1 GCA_946621045.1 uncultured Erysipelotrichaceae bacterium | reverse complement strand
GGGATGCCATGCGGTTGTTGTATCCCTGCATGATGATATTGCTGGTCTCACTTAACGTCTGTGAGATCTGCGCCTGCCTCTGCATGTTCATTGCCTGCGACTGCACGGCGTAGTTCATCGCATTGCGCAGGCTTGCCTGTTCGCTCTGAACCTGTGCAATATGCGCCTGTTCAAGACGCTGATTCAGCGACACATCCTGCGTCCAGCTTCCCGCAAAGGCGAAGAAGTTCTTCATGACTTCTCCCTCGTTTTCTGTCGGACCTACCGCAAAGTACAGCCGTTTGGCTCCCCATTCAATGGCATCGACCGGATTTCCGTAATCCGACGCATGTCCGAATTCCGGCAGACTGCCGTCTTCGGAAGCCTTCTTTCTGACTTTCAGCCGCAGAACATTGGTCATCTTGCGGTTGAGTGTGCCCATCGGGGAGGAATCATAGTATTCCAGACCGAAGAGATCGGCGCCGGTGATGATCGTCCAGTCTGTTCTGTTCCGTTTATACCGGCAGATCAGTGCCTGTGCTTCGCACTGCAGGTTCTGCAGGCGCAGCTCACACTGCACATTCGGAAGCTGGATATGCGCATTCTCCTCAAAGCGGGATACCAGTTTTGCGGCTTCCTGATTCCGGTTCAGACTGTACACGGTCGGAAGGCTTCCGCCGGTAACCGGCGTCACCTTTGCGCCGGCAATCCGTTCCGCAATGCTCTCCAGGTAGTCCTGCGGCTCCATGTATTTTTTCCACTGTTTCCGCGGGCTGGCCAGCTGTAAGGGTCCGTTTAGCAGATAGTGATACCAGTGTTCCCCGTACCGCGTTCCGAGCGTCATGGTCTGATCGGGGCTTACGGCAGTTGCGGTTGTCCCGAACGGTGTAATCTCATCAATTTTCACTTCCTCATAGCTGCCGGACAGGGTCCATCCTTCCGGCACCAGGGCACTGCCGAGCGCAAATCCCCTGGCATCCTGAAACACGGCCGGCATCTGTACACGCTTCGGTGCGCTTTGCGTCAGGGAGATCTTCGTGCCGCAGGCCGGACAGAAACAGGATTCCAGTCCCTCCGGTGCTTCAAAGGATCTGCCGCAGTTCGGGCAGGTAATTGTCGTTCCGTTCATTGTTCACCTCCGTGATTTTGTGGTAAAGCATGATATGTGTTTCGGTATGATTCATTTTCATTCTAATTGTGCATATTACCGGTAACGGTTGCCAGTTTCGGAAACAGACGGAAAAGGACCCCGATCCGGAGTCCTTCCTGTATTATTTCAGTTCCTCTTCCGACCAGAACAGGTCATCCAGGGTCTTGCCCAGTACCCGGCATATCTTTACGCAGAGATTGATCGTCGGATTATAGTCACCCTTTTCAATCGCACTGATCGTCTGTCTTGAAACGCCGACCGCATCCGCCAGGTCCTGCTGGGACAGGTCCATGCCGGCACGGGCTGCCTTTAATCTGAGATTTTTCATGCCTCTTCCCGTTCCTCCATGTTTTTCTTTACCAGCCCGACTGCCGCAAGCACCGCAAACAGTACAAAGCACAGGAAGTTGGCAAACGGTGTCTGCAGGATGCCGTTCACGACCATACCGTTATTGACCCAGGCAAGCACCGCAACCAGCAGATTGACAGCGGCGATCACGGTCATCATGACAAGGTATTTGTTCATCTGTGTATTGAGTCCGATGTATGCGTTATGCCAGATACTGTAAACCGCCTGTACGCCGACTCCGGTCATGATTACCAGGAACCGTGAAACCAGCGGTTCCATCGGCAGCGGCCCGAAAGTCTCCGCCAGTCCAAGCAGCACTTCCATCACCAGGACGGTGAAGAATCCGTACATATATGCCTCGCCTCTCGCCTTTTTCTGCATCTCATCGTATTCCGTGCGGAGTGAGTGGTTTTTGTTTATGGACATCAGAAGCAGCACGGAGATCAGCGTACCGATGATGATGCCGAAAATAATTCCATAGACTCTTGCGGGATTGTAGCTGTTCATATCATTTCCTCCTGTCGGACCATCTTCCGAACACATGCTCAATATACAGTGTGAAACGATTTATGTCAAGTATATATTACATATTTCATCCATAAATTGCTTTTTGCGTGTGATATTTGCGCTCATTCAATTTCAGTTTCCGCCGTTGCAGGAATGATTTATGATTGTCTGAGATGAGAAAGCATTTGTATATAAACCGATACATTATTCTGATCTTCTGTCTTCTGTATCTTTTCGTTCCGCTTCCGGCCGTTGCGGAAGATGCAGATCATGCGGATCCCGGTTATACCTATGTCCATGATCCGATGGATAATCCGGAAGCCGCGGAGGACATCATGCCCGACCCGGACGCAATATACGGATATTCTCCAAGACCGGATTCCGTGCGTCTGAAGGAGTATATCAATGCGGTGGACTGGACCGATCCGGATGAAGTGGAGGCCCTGCGGCAGAAGCGGATTCAGTACCATGCGTCCATGTCTGAGATCTACGTTCTTGCCGGGCGGATGTCAGAAGAAGGAAAATCCATTGAAGAAATTGCCCGGGCAGCTTCCGCGCTCCGGAATGAGATACGTCTTGCGTCCTACAGGGATTCGAACCTGCTTGAGACAGTAAAGTTAAGCAACCTTGAGACCTACGGAAACGAAAACGGTCCGACACCGGAATTTCTGTATGAGAAATACGGCGACTGGATGACCGTTCTCAAAAAATCCATCTCCGCAAATCCCGGAATGGACGCATGTCTCGGCTTATATGATGAAATGTACAGCACATATACATTCCATCTCCCGGAGGATGAGCGGACTCCCGCCGTCAATACCGGCGTCGGACCGGTTCCGGAAGTCTGTACCGTTGAAGCAGGGGATTCCCTCTGGCTGATTGCGGTAAAGTATTATGATTCCGGTGCTTACTGGAAGGCGATCTATGACCGCAACACCGATCAGATCCCTCAGCCTTCCCTGATTTATCCCGGCATGAAGCTTCGCATGCCCGCATACCCGAACTGATAACTGAAAGAAAGCCCTCCGTTCATCAGAGGGCTTTCGTCTGTTTAAGCTGTTTCCCGGTTTTTGATCATCAGATAAATGATCGCCGCGAGAATCGCACCGAAGAAGATGTACAGCGGAATCCGGTTCGCAGGCTGTGCGGGAGCCGCGGTATCCGGTCCGGTAAGATGCACATCGTTTGTATATGCCTTGATGTAGGCATTGCCGAATTCAAATACCATGGAGGCATCGGTTTCGCTGTTCAAAGTTTCAATATCGGTCCAGACATATCCGTCCCCGTTACGGACATAGGCGTAGGTTTCGCCCGGATTTGCGACAACCGCAGTCCTTGTCAGTCCGAGGTTGTCATCCGTCTGCAGGTCCGGACGGATAATATGTTCGAGATTCAGCCAGGCAATCGTTCTGCCTTCGTGTTCACTGACAACCTTCTCCTCTACCGCAAAACGCATGCCTGCGTCCAGCAGCACCGGCTGTTCAAGTTCCACGGTATGGAATCCCTTCTCCGAAAGCGAGACGCTCTGTTCCGCAAGGACGGTTCCGGAAGAAAGATCGCTTTCTCCGCCAGTGAGACCGATCACACGGATCTTCGCCTCACACTCCGCCTGCGGGGCATAGACCGATACTGCACGCAGTTCTTCTCTGCCTTCTGCGGTGAATACATTTGCGGTTTTTGTCTCTTCACCCTCAGTGGGCAGGGACACCGCCTCCACTGCGATCTGGCGGGCCAGGTCATACTGATAGTTGTGATCATAGTCAAAGCCGTCAGAGGCATCATCTGCGTCCAGCGCAGAAACACTTATGATCGAATGATCATAATAGCTGAGCCAGAAATAACCGCTGCCATGCCCGCTTTTGTCCGGGATGCCGTAGTTATACATCCGGTTGATCTGCTTTTCATACTCGGTTCCCTTATATTCCTCAAGCAGCTGTGTAAGACGTTCTCCGTTGCGCTGATAGTACTGGTCATAATTTCCCCAGCTGTTTTTTACCAGGAAGGCGCCGTCTCCCGGCGGAAGTTCATTTTCCGCTGCCTTGAAGTTCTCCTTCGGATAGCTGTCATTCCAGCCGACAACCGAAACCATATGATTGAGTTCCATCTCTTCCCGGTCGTCATACTGCGCCCAGTGATCATAGTTGAAAAAGGAACCATCTCCGCTTTCGCCCGGCTGCGAAGTATCCGCGCCGTATGCGATCATCAGTGCGCCGTATTTTACGATCGCCTGTTTCATGGTTTCCACTGCCTGGGGATCATATCCCTGCCAGACATACATTCTGCGTTCAAGGTCCGGTTTCAGAATGGCCGGCGAATTCAGATAGATATACTTCTGCACATGCGCTGCAGGAACAGCGGCTTCATCCGCAGCCTCATCCCGCAGTTCATAAATTTGGGCGCCTTCTTCATCCGCACGCACCGGTTCATACGGTTCCATTTCCTCGGTAATCGGTCCCCTCCATGCGGAAAGCAGCTGCTGGGAAGAGGACGGAAATCCGCCGGGCAGGAAGTTCGCATTGTCCGTTTCATACAGAGATACGGTGCCCTCTCCTTCCTGCAGTCCTTTCGCCGTGGTGTAGTTGATATATGCATGGTACAGCTCGCTGAGATCGGGCTCTGCGGATGCTTTGGAAAGATCCAGTTTTTCCGCTTCCGGGTTCACCGTCCCGGCCTGTCCGCTTCGCTTCAGAAGAAGGTTGCTTTCAATGGACGCAATGGTGCCGAACGCCCAGCAGGTGCCGAACGGATTCTGGTTTTTGACAGTGGTGGACATACCGATCGAGGGAAGATAGTATTCGGAAATTCCGTCCACATTGATGTCATACCCTGTCTTCTGCCGGCTTCCGTACTGATCGTTGATCAGAAGATTGATGGTTGCCGGAACTTCCTGCTTGGAGAACGGCGTCCGCTCTTCCGTCTCCATCTGAT
Organism: uncultured Erysipelotrichaceae bacterium; assembly: GCA_946621045.1. The sequence continues at coordinate 295 of CAMOOA010000094.1, read as the reverse complement.
ACGTGCGCACAAATTCCCGCAGTTCCTCCCAGTCGGTACGGTCCGTTGCGCCGTCTTTGTTAAAATCCAGAATGATACCGGCGGTTTCCGTCGTTTCTTCCGCCTTCGGTGTCATCAGTGTCATTCCAAGCATTACTGCCGTTAATATCAGTCCTGTTTTTCTCATAGTTTTATTCAAACCGCGAGAATACACCATCCATAGCCATTGTGTTTCACCGCATGGGTGGTGATGAATCGCGCTTTTCTTATGAATAGATGATAATCGGTATTCGCTTGTTAGACAATGTGCAGATTG